>JAIXTB010000286.1 GCA_027484385.1 Neisseriaceae bacterium
CCTCGTCGCCGTCTTCGGCGTCAAGGTTGGCCGCATCGTCGTGTTCGACGGTGGTGGCATTGCCGTTCACTTCGTCAATCAGGCGGCTCATGTACACACCACGCTCGATGGAGTCGTCGTAGACAAAGTGCAGCTGCGGGGTGGTAAAGATCTGCAGCACGCGGCCAATGCCGTTGCGCAGGTAACCGGCAGCGCTTTCCAGCGCTTCCTGGGTGATCTCGCGCTTGTTCTCGTCCATCACGGTGTAGAACACCTTGGCGTGCGAGTAGTCACGGGTAACGTCTACTGCCGTGATGGTGACCCAACCCACGCGCGGGTCTTTCAGGCCCTTGCGGATCAGCTCGGCCAGCTCGCGCTGGATCTGCTCGGCGATACGGTCCGAGCGGGAAAAACCTTTTTTGGCTTTAGCCATGGTCTGATACTCCTGGCCACCCGACACACCACGGCATCCGGACTGCCGGCTTGCCGGCGCATCGCGATGGTTGTAGTGGCTGAAACAAGAAAAGGCGAGTGCCCGCCGGCCATGCGGCCAACCTGGCACCCGCCTCTATATCACTGCATTACAGAGAACGTGCGACTTCCACGATCTCGAACACTTCCAGCTGGTCGCCTTCCTGGATATCGTTGAAGTTTTTCAGCATCAGGCCGCATTCGTAGCCTTGCTTCACTTCTTTCACGTCGTCCTTGAAGCGCTTCAGGGAGTCCAGCTCGCCAGTGTGAACCACCACGTTGTGACGGATCAGGCGGATGCTTGCAGCACGCTTGATAATGCCATCGGTCACCATGCAACCTGCGATATTGCCAACCTTGGACACGGAGATCACCTGACGGATTTCTACGGTACCAATGATCTGCTCTTTCTTCTCAGGTGCCAGCATGCCGGACATGGCGGCTTTCACGTCGTCTACCACATCGTAAATGATGTTGTAGTAACGGATTTCCACGCCTTCGCTCTCTGCCAGCTTGCGTGCGGCGGCATCGGCACGGGCGTTGAAGCCCACCACGATGGCCTTGGACGCAATCGCCAGGTTGATGTCGGACTCGGAAATGCCACCCACACCGGAGTGCAGGATGTTGACGCGCACTTCTTCGGTAGACAGCTTTTGCAGGCTGCCAGCCAGCGCTTCGTACGAACCCTGTACGTCTGCCTTGATAATGATAGGCAGGTTCTGCACTTCGCCTTCGGACATCTGGGCAAACATGTTTTCCAGCTTGGCTGCTTGCTGCTTGGCCAGGCGCACATCACGGAACTTGCCCGCACGGAACAGGGCGATTTCACGCGCCTTCTTCTCGTCGGCCAGCACCATGGCGTCTTCACCGGCAGACGGCACATCGGACAGACCCAGGATTTCTACCGGGATAGCCGGGCCGGCTTCGTCGATCGGCTTGCCGTTTTCGTCCACCATGGCACGCACGCGGCCAAAGGCGGTACCAGCCAGCACGATGTCGCCCTTCTTCAGGGTACCGGACTGTACCAGCAGGGTCGCTACCGGACCACGGCCTTTGTCCAGACGCGCTTCCACGATAATGCCCTTGGCAGGTGCATCGACGGCAGCGGTCAGCTCCAGCACTTCGGCTTGCAGCAGAATGGCTTCCAGCAGCGCATCGATGTTCAGGCCCATTTTGGCCGACACTTCGATGAACTGGGTATCACCACCCCAGTCTTCCGGCACCACTTCGTGGGCAACCAGTTCCTGGCGGATACGCTCGGCGTTGGCGCCTTGTTTATCGATCTTGTTTACTGCCACCACGATAGGCACACCGGCCGCTTTGGCGTGGTGAATCGCTTCGATGGTTTGCGGCATGACGCCGTCGTCAGCAGCCACCACCAGCACCACGATATCGGTGGCCTTGGCACCACGGGCACGCATGGCGGTAAACGCCTCGTGACCCGGGGTATCCAGGAAGGTGATCATGCCGCGGTCGGTTTCTACGTGGTAGGCACCGATATGCTGGGTAATGCCACCCGCTTCGCCGGCTGCTACCTTGGCGCGACGGATGTAATCCAGCAGCGAGGTCTTACCGTGGTCAACGTGACCCATCACGGTTACCACCGGCGGACGGGAAATCTGCTCGGCGACTTCGATGGTTTCGCCGTCGGCCAGGTAGGCTTCCGGATCATCCGCCTGGGCAGCTTTACCCACGTGGCCCATTTCTTCCACGATAATCAGCGCGGTTTCCTGGTCCAGCACCTGGTTGATGGTCACCATCATGCCCATCTTCATCAGTACCTTGATCACCTCGGCGGCTTTCACGGCCATACGGTGAGCCAGATCACCTACGGTGATGGTTTCCGGCACCAATACTTCGTGCACGATAGGCTCGGTCGGTGCCTGGAAGGCGTGCTGGTTATTGCTGTTCTTGTGCTTGCCACCGGACTTGCGGGACTTCCAGTCGTTGCTGGTATCGCCACCACGGGTTTTCAGGCCTTTGCCTTTCTTACCGTCATTCCAGTCTTTGCTGCCACCCTTCTTGGCCGGGCCACGCTTGTCGCCTGGACGCGCATCGCCAGCGGGTGCCGGTGCCGTGGTTGCGGCAGCCGGGCCACGAGCGGGTGCGGCACCGCCAGCAGCAGGGCGAGCACCCTGGCCCGCCGGACGCGCCTGGCCACCTTGACCCGGGCGTTGACCTTGACCGGCCGGACGTTGGCCCTGGCCTGCCGGGCGATCGCCACGCGGTGCATCGGTACGTTGGCCGGCGGCAGCTGGCTGCATGCGCGGCTGGGTAGGCTTGGCCGAACGTGGCAGTTCTTCTGCTTTCGGCTCTGGCTTGGCTTCTACCACCGGCTTGGCAGGGGCAGCAGCTTCGGCTTTGGCAGCCAGACGGCGAGCTTCACGCTCCTGCTTTTCACGCAGCAGCGCTTGCTGGCGAGCACGGAATTCTGCCTGGCGGCGCTCTTCTGCAGCGCGGGCATCCATTTCTTCCTGGCTCAAGATGGAAGTAGGCGCCGGGCGTGTCAGCGTAGGCTGCTTCACCGGGGCGACCGGAGCGGCAGCTTCGGCTACCGGCTTGGCGGCTGGCTTGGCTTCTGCCTTTTTCTCTTCCACTTTCTTTTCTTCAACCTTGGGCTGGGCTGGCTTGGCGGCCACTGGGGCAGCTTCCGGCTTGGCAACTTCGGCTACCGGGGCAGCAACCTGTGGTGCCACCTCAGCGACGGGCTCGGCAGCCTTCGGGGCTTCTGCAGCGGGTGCCACAGCTGCCGGCTGGTCTTCCGGACGCACAAAAGTACGCTTCTTGCGGGTTTCCACTTTGACAGTGCTGCCTGCGGCAGTGTGGATCTCGCTGGTTTGCTTACGGGTCAGGGTTACTTTGCCTTCGTCACGTGCGCCATGCGACGTTTTCAGAAAGTCCAGCAACTGCTTTTTATCCTGCTCGGTCAGCGTGTCATCAAAACCACGCTTGCCTACACCTGCGTTTTTCAACTGTTCCAGAAGACGTTCCGGGGACAAGTTCAGCTCACTCGCAAACTGCTTTACATTCGTTAAAACCATGCGTATTCCTAATTCCTTCTAGCAATCGATCCGTTTGCGGGGCTGGCTCAGTTGAACCAGTGTTCGCGGGCTTTCATGATGAGCGCGCGCGCCGCATCGGCATCCATGCCTGTCATGTCGACCAGATCGTCAACGGCGAGATCGGCCAGGTCGTCACGGGTGGTCACGCCGTTTTCGGCCAGTTTGCGTACCAGCTCGGCATCCAGTCCTTCCAGATCCTTGAGCTCGTCGGCCACTTCTTCCACTTTTTCTTCCGAAGCAATTGCCAGGGTCAGGATGGCATCACGCGCACGGCTACGCAGCTCGTTTACCAGCGCATCATCGAAACCATCGATTTCCAGCATTTCGGAAATTGGCACATAGGCCACTTCTTCCAGTGTTGCAAAGCCTTCCTGCACCAGCAGGGCAGCCATTTCTTCGTCCACACCCAGATGACGGATGAAGTGCTCGCGCAGCTTGGCATCTTCTTCCAGGTGTTTTTCTTCCGCTTCGGTCACGGTCAGGATGTTCAGGTTCCAGCCGGTCAGCTCGGCAGCGAGCTTCACGTTCTGGCCGCCACGGCCGATCGCCAGGGCCAGCTGTTCTTCCTCTACCACCACATCCATGGTGTGGCTGTCTTCGTCCACCATGATGCGGTTGACTTCTGCCGGGGACAGCGCGTTGATCACGAACTGTGCCGGCTCTGGTGCCCACAGCACGATATCGATACGCTCGCCGGCCAGTTCCTGGGTAACAGCCTGAACGCGGGAACCGCGCATGCCGATGCAGGTACCTTGCGGGTCCAGACGCGGATCGTTGGACTTCACGGCCATCTTGGCGCGCATACCCGGGTCACGGGCTGCTTCCTTGATTTCCAGCATGCCTTCTTCGATTTCCGGCACTTCCAGCTCGAACAGCTTCACCAGGAACTCGCGCGAGGTACGCGACAGCACCAGCTGCGGGCCACGACCCAGGCGGTCGATGCGCATCAGGTAAGCCTTGACGCGGTCACCCACGCGCAGGTTTTCCTTCGGAATCATCTGGTCGCGCGGCAGGACGGCTTCCAGCTTGCCGCATTCCACAATGGCATTGCCACGCTCGATGCGTTTGATGGTACCGGTGATCAGGCTTTCACGGCGCTGCAGGAACTCGTTCAGCACCTGCTCGCGCTCGGCATCGCGAATTTTCTGCAAGATGACTTGTTTGGCAGCCTGGGCGCCAATACGGCCGAATTCGACGGCTTCCATCGACTCTTCGATCACGCCACCCAGCTCGGCGCGCGGGTCGCGCTCGCGAGCCTCTTCCAAGCTCAGCTCGCGGTCTTCGTATTCCAGCGCTTCGGCATCCACAACAGTCCAGCGGCGGAAAGTCTGATACTGACCATTGTGACGGTCGATCTCTACGCGGACATCCAGCTCATCTTCGTTAAACTTCTTTTTGGTGGCAGAAGCCAGTGCCAGCTCCAGCGCGGAAAAAACCACCTCGCGGCTAACGTTTTTCTCGCTTGCCAGAGCATCAACCAACAGCAAAATCTCGCGACTCATGCAATCCTCCAAATTCCGTATTCTTGTTCGCGGCCAACGTCCTGCGAATTAAAACTCCGGCTCCAGCCGTGCTTTATCGATATTCGCCAGGGGAATGGCCACGGTGCGACCATCTTCCACCACCAGGCTGACAACGCCATCGGCGATGCCAGCGATACGACCCTGAAAACGCTTCTGCTGTTCGATAGGCAGGCGGGTACGAATCTTGGCAAGACTGCCGGTGAAACGCACATAGTCCGCTTCTTTCTTCAGCGGACGATCCAGGCCGGGCGAGGAAACTTCCAGACGCTCGTAGTCAACATTTTCGACCATGAACAGACGCGTCAGGTGATTACTCACGCTGACGCAATCTTCTACGGTAATGCCGCCCGGTTTATCCATAAACACGCGGAAACCACCCCCGGGGGTCATTTCAAAATCTACAAGCTCATACCCCAAACCGGGCAGCGTGTTCTCGAGCAGCAAACGTACATCCATGGGCATCCAATTCCAGAAAAGAAAAATGGGCGAAGAACCGCCCATCCCTAAAATGCCGCGATTATAAACCACTCTGCGACAAAAGAAAACTGAGGTCTCAGGCCGCAAACCAAGCACATGCTTTGCACCAGATGAGACATACGGTACAGTTGCCCTGCGTTCCGAAACGAACGTTTGCCAAAACAATCTATATTTGAGTCTGCAGCAAGCAGATCCCCACAGACGCCACCCGCAAACGACAAGAGGTGGCGGCAAATCCAACACGATGGAGAAGACTAGTGCCATGGAAAAAATCTGGCTGAAGAATTACCAGGCAGGTGTTGCCGCAGAGATTGACATCAACGAATTCAAGTCGGTGTCCGAGGTATTCGAACGTAGCGCGGTCAAGTTCCGCGACCGCCCGGCACTGGCCTGCATGGACAAGATCCTGAGCTATGGCGAGCTCGACCAACTGTCGGCCAACTTTGCCTCCTACCTGCAGAACACGCTGGGCCTGGCCAAAGGCAGCCGCGTCGCCATCATGATGCCCAACCTGCTGCAATACCCGGTAGCGGTCTTTGGCACCCTGCGCGCCGGCTGCACGGTGGTGAACGTCAACCCGCTGTACACCCCGCGCGAGCTGGAACACCAGCTGAAGGACTCCGGCGCCGACACCATCGTGATCCTGGAGAACTTTGCCAATGTACTGGAGCAGGTCCTGCCAAGAACACCCGTTAAAAACGTGGTGATTGCCAGTATTGGTGACATGCTGGGCTTCCCCAAGCGCCTGATTGTCAATTTCGTGGTGCGCAAGGTGAAAAAGATGGTGCCGCCTTGGCATATTGCCAAGCACACCAGTTTTAACGATGCCCTGGCTGCAGGCGCCCGCCAACCGATGCGCAAGGTAGACATCAGCCACGACGATATCGCCTTCCTGCAATACACCGGTGGCACCACCGGCGTGTCCAAAGGCGCCATGCTGACCAACGCCAACATCATTGCCAACATGCTGCAAGCCGGCGAGTGGGTAAAACACTCGGTACGCGAAGGCCAGGAAATCATCGTTACCGCCCTGCCGCTGTACCATATCTTCTCGCTGACTGCGAACCTGATGGTATTTACCGAGCTGGGCGCCATGAGCGTGCTGATTACCAACCCGCGCGACATTCCGGGCTTTGTCAAAGAGCTGAAAAAGTACAAGGTCACGGCCATCACCGGCGTCAACACGCTGTTTAACGCCCTGCTGAACAACCCGGACTTCAAAACCGTGGACTTCTCCACCTGGCGTCTGGCACTGGGCGGTGGCATGGCGGTACAAAAAGCCGTGGCCGACAAATGGAAAGACATCACCGGCACCCCGCTGATCGAAGCTTACGGTCTGACCGAAACCAGCCCGGCGGCGTGCATCAACCCGCTGGACCTGAAAGCGTACAACGGCACTATTGGCGTACCGATCCCGTCCACCGACATCCAGATCCGCGACAATGAAGGCCGCGAGGTAGCACAGGGCGAGTCGGGCGAGCTGTGCATCCGCGGCCCGCAAGTGATGAAGGGCTACTGGAACCGCCCGGAAGAAACTGCCAAAGTCATCGACAGCCAGGGCTTTCTGGCCACCGGCGACATGGCCATCGTGACCCCGGAAGGCTTTGTTAAGCTGGTAGACCGCAAGAAAGACATGATCCTGGTGTCCGGCTTCAACGTGTACCCGAACGAAATCGAAGACGTGGTGGCCCTGCACCCTGGTGTGCTGGAAGTAGCCTGCATTGGCGTGCCGGATGACAAGTCGGGCGAGGTGGTGAAGGTGTTTGTGGTGAAGAAAGACCCGGCGCTGACCGAGGCCGACATACTGAGCCACTGCCGTGCCAACCTTACCGGCTACAAAGTGCCCAAGTCGGTAGAGTTCCGCCAGGAGCTGCCCAAAACCAACGTAGGCAAGATCCTGCGCCGCGCCCTGCGCGATGCCGAGGTCAAGCAATAACACCACCCGGCCACCTGCACAGGCAGGTGGCCACCACAAAACGCCCCGCCTGGTTTACCAGCGGGGCGTTTTGCATGTTACCGGCGCCAGCCGCCGCGGCTATCTACAGGCGTTGCTTCCCGCCACACCCGCCGCCAATGCGGCCAACCCTGACAGGGTCAAAATTGCCAGCCAGCCCCGCACCCATGCGCACACGTGGGTATTTCACGCTAGACTAGCGGCCTGACACCCTCTTGTGAAAGCACACTGCACACCATGCTGATGCTGCCTTTTTTCAAACTCATGGCCGACAAAAAGGCCAGCGACCTGTTTTTTTCCTGCGGCACGCCGCCCCAGATCAAGATAGACGGGCAAACCGTACCGGTAAACGACAAAGCCCTGAGTGCAGAAAACGTCAAACGCCTGGCTTACAGCCTGATGAGCGAGGACGAGATTGCCCGTTTTGAAGCGGAACTGGAAATGAACTTTGGCCGCCAGATCGACGGCCTGGGCAACTACCGCGTCAATATCTTCCGCCAGCGCGGGCACGTGGCCATGGTGATACGCTACATCACCCCCACCGTCCCCAGCCTGGACAACCTGAACCTGCCCGACTCGCTGAAAGACCTGATCCGCCAGCGCCGCGGCCTGATCTTTATCGTGGGCTCCACCGGCTCCGGCAAAAGCTCCACCGTGGCGGCCATGCTGGAATACCGCAACCAGACGCAGGCAGGCCATATCCTCACCGTGGAAGACCCGGTGGAATTCATCTTCGAGCACAAGCGCGCCATCATTAACCAGCGCGAAATAGGCGTAGACACCCACAGCTACGAAAATGCGCTGAAAAACGCCATGCGTGAAGCGCCCGACGTGCTGATGATCGGCGAAATACGCGACGCCGAAACCCTGACCTACGCCATCAACTACGCCCAGTCCGGCCACTTGTGCATCTCCACCCTGCACGGCAATAACAGCTACCACACGCTGAACCGCATCATCAGCTTCTTCCCGCTGGAAAACCGCAATGCCCTGCTGATGGACCTGGCCGCCACGCTAAAAGCCGTGGTGTCGCAGCGCCTGGTGCAAACCGTGGACGGTAAGCGTCGCCCGGCGATGGAGATCATGTTCAACACCGCCCATGTATCGGAGCTGATCCGCAATGGCGAGATCGACAAGATCAAGGAAGCCATCGAAAGCAGCATGAGCGAAGGCTCGCAAACCTTCGAGCAGTCACTGTTCCGCCTGTATAAAGACGGCCTGATCTCGCTTGATGAAGCGCTGCAAAACGCCGACTCGCCCACCAACCTGTTCTGGCTGGTCAATCACGACAGCAACAGCAATGCGAGCGGCAAGCAGGGCGACAACACCACTTTTTCCGGCTTTACACTGAACCACTGACCCCACCCATGATTACCCTCTACGGCATTCCCAACTGCGATACCGTCAAGAAAGCCCGCACCTGGCTCACCCAGCAGGGGCTGGATTTCACCTTTAACGACTTCAAAAAACAAGGCATAGACGAGGCCACACTGCGCACCTGGATCGCCAGCATTGGCCTGGACAAGCTGATCAACCGTGCCGGTACCACCTGGCGTGCGCTGGACGACGCAGAAAAAGCCCTGGCGGCCAACCCTGACACCGCCATTGCCCTGTTGCAGGCCAAACCATCGCTCATCAAGCGCCCGGTGCTGGATAACGCGGGCAAGCTGCGCGTGGGCTTTAAAGAAGCCGACTACGCCACGGAGTTCAACCTATGAGCAGCACACTCGACCTCACCCGGGCACTGATCCGCCAGGACTCCATCACCCCGCGTGATGAAGGCTGCCAGGACATGATGATTGCCCGCCTGGAAGACCTGGGCTTCACCATCGAGCGCATGCCGTTTGGCGATGTAAGCAACTTCTGGGCGCACCGCGGCCACGGTGCACCGGTGCTGTGTTTTGCCGGCCATACGGACGTGGTGCCCACCGGCCCGCTGGACAAATGGGACAGCCACCCGTTTGAGCCTACCATCCGCAACGGCCACCTGTTCGGCCGCGGCGCCGCCGACATGAAAGCCTCGCTGGCCGCGTTTATCACCGCCAGCGAACGCTTCATTGCGGCCAACCCCGACCACGCCGGCACCCTCGCCTTCCTGATTACCTCGGACGAAGAAGGCGTGGCCGCCGACGGTACCGTGCGCGTGGTAGACGAACTGGCGGCACGCGGCCAGCAACTGGACTACTGCATTGTGGGCGAACCCACCTCGTCGCAAGTGTTCGGCGATACCATCAAGAACGGCCGCCGCGGCTCGCTGTCCGGTCACCTGATCGTGCATGGCATCCAGGGCCATATCGCCTACCCGCACCTGGCCAAAAACCCCATCCATCTGGCGGCCCCGGCACTGGCAGAGTTGGCCGCAGAGGTATGGGACCACGGCAATGACTACTTCCCGCCCACCAGCTGGCAAGTGTCCAACATTCACGCCGGCACCGGCGCCACCAACGTGATTCCGGGCAGCTGCGAGATCAAGTTCAACTTCCGCTTTTCTACCGAAAACACGGCAGAGACCCTGAAAGACCGCCTGCACGCCATCCTGGACAAACACCAGCTGGCCTACGAGCTGCACTGGGCGCTGTCGGGCAACCCGTTCATCACGGCACCCGGCGCGCTCACGGACGCTATCAGCCAGGCGATCGTGGACACCTGCGGCGTGACGCCGGAGCTGAATACCACCGGCGGCACCTCGGACGGCCGTTTCATCAAACGCATCGCGCGCGAGCTGGTGGAATTCGGCCCGATCAACGCCAGCATTCACAAGCTGAACGAATGCGTATGCGTGGATGATATCGAGCCGCTGGCCTGCGTCTACGAAAAAACGCTGCACACGCTGATGCGCTGATCACCAGCCCCGCAGGGCTAATGTCAGTCAGTTAACGCTGACTGGCGTCTTTTTTGGCTAGGGGTTTGCTTTGTTCAGGCGTGCTTTTGTGTCCGCGATGCGGACGATGTTTAAGTGCCGGTTCCGCCCGGCACACGGGAAAGGGGGCGGATTGCCGCCCCCTTTTCATTCCCCCGCAACCCGGGGCTGCTCGAAACCCCGTCCAAAATGGCACGCCCCAGGCGCCGCCGAACTCACATCGCTGAGCAAATCAAAGATTTGCACGCAGATCGCTAACGGCTCGGGGCTCAAACAAATCGGCGTCTTGCGCGTGCGAATCTTCGATTCGCTCAGCACAACCCTGGGTCGCACCATTTTGACCGGCTCGCGCCAACGGGATGGGGTGCCGCACCCACGCCCTTTTACTTGACGGCCAGGCATACTCTCTTAACTGACTGGCATTACCCCGCAGGGCAGGCTTTTTGCTAGCAGGTACTGGCCGCCTAGCTCACACTGCGGCGCTCGTACATGGCCTGGGCCAGCGTGCCCGGGTCGACGTTCTCCAGCTCGCCGCCCACCGGCATGCCACGGGCGATGCGGCTGACGCGCAGGCCGTGCGCCTGCAGCATCTCGCTGATCAGGTGCGCGGTGACCTCACCCTCGGCGGTAAAGTTGGTGGCAATAATCACCTCCTCCACCACGCCATCCACGGCACGGGCGATCAGTTTTTCCAGGTCGATATCCTTGGGGCCGATACCATCCATGGGCGACAAGCGCCCCATCAGCACAAAGTACAGGCCGTCGTAGCAGCGCGTCTGCTCCAGCATCAGCAGATCAGCCGGCATTTCCACCACGCACAACAGGTCCTGCCGGCGCTCGGCGTCGGCGCACACATTGCACAGCGGGCTTTCGCTGAAGGTATGGCAGCGCTGGCAATGGCGCAGGTTCAGCAGCGCGTGATCCAGCGCCCGCGCCAGCTTGTCGGCACCGCCACGGTCTTTTTGCAGCAGGTGAAACGCCATGCGCTGCGCGGATTTGGGGCCGACGCCGGGCAGGACTTTCAACGCTGCGATGAGCTGGTCGAGCGAGGGCGGGTTTTTCATGGGCGCTCCAGTAAAAAAGGTTGGCCGCAAGCAGCAGCCTGCGGCCAACCTTTCAGGTCATCAAGCGGTCAGAACGGCAGCTTCATGCCGGCCGGCAGGTTCATGCCAGCAGTAAAGCCGGACATGCGCTCGGACGAGGTGGCTTCGGCCTTGCGGCTGGCGTCGTTGAACGCAGCGGCGATCAGGTCTTCCAGCATGTCTTTGTCTTCCTTGGCATCGGCCAGCAAATCGTCGCTGATGATGACACGGCGGGTAACGTGCGCGCAGCTCATCACCACTTTTACCAAGCCGTTACCCGCCTGGCCTTCTACGTCGATTTGCGCCAGTTCTTCTTGCGCCTTTTTCATGTTTTCCTGCATTTGCTGCGCCTGTTTCATCAGGCCTGCGATACCGGCTTTACCAAACATTGTTTCTACTCCTGTACGGGTTGTACTGTCTCGGCGAGCAGCATGGCGCCCATTTCCTGCACCAGCTGCTGTACGACCGGGTCGTTTTCCATGTGTTGACGCGCACCAGCCAGCTGCTCACGCTTGAAGCGTGCATCGCGCATGGCGGGGGTCTCCATATCGAGGGTCTCTACCGACACCCTCAGTTCAATGCTCTGGCCGAGATACTCGCCCAGAACGCTTTTCAGCTTGTCCTGATAATCGCGCGTGGCCATCGTGCGGAAGCCTTCCGGCACCGCCAGCTCGAATACTTTGCCATCCCAGTGTTTCAGCGCGGCGTTTTGCGCCAGCATGCGAGCGGCGCCCAGCTTGTTGCCCAGGCGGCCAATCAGGCTGGCCCAGTCGCCATCGAATACCGGCGTGTCGCTCACCAGCTCGCCCGGGTCTTCGTCCATCATCATGGCGTAGGCGGGTAGCTCGTCATCGCTATCGCTGGCGGTATCCAGCACTTCGGGCTCGGCGTCGTCATCGGCGTCGTCCGGCACCTCTTCCACGCGCGCAGGTACTGGCGGGCGGGCTGTGGCAGGCGCTGGCGACGGTACCACGGCAGCAGGCTGCTCGTCCCACGGCGCGGGCTCAGGCGGCGGGGCCTGGCGGGCTGGCGCCGCCGGGGCGGGCCGCGCGGGCTCGGGTTCCGGCTCGGGCGCAGCCGGTTTTTCAGCGGCCGTAGGGCTGCGCTCGGCCGGCTTGCCACCCAGCTGCGCCAAGGCGGCACGTGCTGGTGATACGCCGGCAGGCAAGGCTGCGCTACTGGCGCCAGGGTTGGCCGCAGGCACCGGCGGGCGGGCTACCGGCAGCGGGCGGGTAGCGCTTTCACCGCCGTTTACCGGGTGAAAGGCCAGCATGCGCAGCATGCTCATGCTGAAACCGGCGTGTTCGTCTGGCGCCAGCGCCAGGTCACGGCGGCCGTGCAGGGCGATCTGGTAATACAGCTGTACGTCTTCGGCGGCAAGGCGCTGGGCCAGGGCAAAAATGGCGTCGCGCTCGGGCTCGTCGCTGGCAATGGCGGCCGGCACGGTTTGCGCCAGCGCCAGTTGGTGCAGCAGGCTGGCCAGCTCGGCCAGGGCGCTGTCAAAACCGATGCCGCGTGCGGCCAACGCTTCCACCTCACCCACCAAGCGGGGGCCGTCAGCGTCGGCCAGGGCGTCCAGCAGGGCAAACAGGTAGCGCTTGTCCACGGCGCCCAGCATGGCGCGTACACCGTCTTCTTTCACCTCGCCCAAGCCATAGGCAATGGCCTGATCCAGCAGCGATTGCGCGTCGCGCATGGAGCCGGCGGCGGCACGGCCCAGCAAGGCCAGCGCCGGGGTGTCGTAGGCAATGCCTTCCACATCCAGCATGTGCGCCAGGTGGCCGGCTACCTGCTGCGGTGTCATGTTGCGCAGGCTGAACTGCAGGCAGCGGCTCAGCACCGTTACCGGCACTTTTTGCGGGTCGGTGGTGGCCAGGATGAATTTCACGTGCGCTGGCGGCTCTTCCAGCGTTTTGAGCATGGCGTTGAAGGCACTTTTGGACAGCATGTGCACTTCATCGATGATGTAGACCTTGTAGCGCCCCATGGTGGGGGTGTACTGGGCGTTTTCCAGCACTTCGCGGATGTTGTCGATACCGGTATTGGAGGCGGCGTCGATCTCCAGCAGGTCCACAAAACGACCTGCATCGATCTGGGTGCACGCCTGGCACACGCCACACGGCTCGGCCGTGGTGCCGGTTTCGCAGTTCAGGCTCTTGGCCAGAATACGCGCGATGGTGGTTTTGCCCACGCCACGGGTACCGGTGAGCAGGTAGGCGTGGTGCAGGCGGGATTCTTTCAGCGCATTGGACAGGGCGCGTACCACGTGCTCCTGGCCAACCAGGTCGGCAAAGCGCTTGGGGCGCCACTTTCGGGCGAGAACTTGATAGGTCATGGCGCGGAATTCTAAAGGGATTCGCCGGGTATGGCGACTATTTCAGCTCGGCCGCCAGCCACCCGGCCCCCTGCCCGCCATGCAATTAGCCAGCAGCGCAGCACCTTACTGCCCTGCGCCCGCAGCCATGCGCGCTTGCACAAAGCGGGCGCGCATTTCCTGCGCCAGCTCGTGCGTGACCATGGCGTACAGGGTGCTCTTGTTGTAGCGGGTAATGGTGTAAAAATTATTGAGACCCAGCCAGTAGCGCGTGTCGCCCGGCGCCACTTCCAGCGGCACCAGCACGGCCAGCGCGTCGTCGCGCACCGGGGCTTGCGGCATCACCCCACGCGCCTTTAGCTCGGCCACGGTGTAGTGCAGGTTGAATTTATCCGCCACCAGCGCATCGGGCACGGTGCCGGGGGCCAGCTCGGCCGGTATCACCACGTCGTCCCCACCCAGCCAGCCGTGCTCGCGGAAGTAGTTGGCCACACTGCCGATAGCATCGGCAGGGTTGTTCCAGATATCGCGGTGGCCATCGCCATCAAAATCCACGGCCCATTTGCGGTGGCTGGACGGCATGAACTGCGGCAGCCCCATGGCACCGGCGTAGCTGCCTTTGAGGGTAAGGGCGTTGACGTTTTCGCTGCGCGCCAGGCGGAAGAACTCGGACAGCTCGGCGCGGAAGAAGTCGGCACGGCGCGGGTAGTCGAATGCCAGCGTGGACAGCGCATCGGCTAGGCGGAAGCCGCCAGTATTACGGCCGTAGCGTGTTTCGATACCAATAATGGCCACGATGATTTCCGGTGGCACCTTGTAGGTATCAGCCGCCTTCTTCAGGGTGCTTTCGTGCTGCTGCCAGAACGCTACACCCTCCTGCATCAGCTTGTCGTTATAAAAGCTGGGGCGAAACTGGTACCACGGCCGCGCCGTGGACGGTTTATCCATAATGGCGATGATGTTCGGCTTGAGCTCCACATTGGCAAACACGCTTTCCAGCTCGGCACGGCTCAGCTCGCCGGTGGCAACTTGTTCGTCGATATAGCGTTGCACGTCCGGGCGCATCAGCAGCGCCACGTCGGCATGGGCAACACCGGCTGCCAGCAGGCTGGTCACGGCCAGCAGGGTTTTCAGGAGAGTCATGGGGAATACCAAGGTTGGCCGCAGCCAACACACTGCGACACAGGGGGTCAATCGTTGAAATTCAGCGCACTCGATACCAGGCGCGCGGTGATGTCCACAATCGGGATCACCCGCTCGTAGGCCATGCGGGTGGGGCCTACCACGCCCAGCGCGCCCACGACCTGGCCGTTTAGCCGGTACGGGGCAATCACCACGCTGCAGTCGTCCAGCGTTACCACGCCGGACTCGTCGCCGATGAAAAGGTTCACGCCGGGGGCGCGGCGGCTTTGCTCCAGCAGCTGCAACAGCTCGGTCTTGCGCTGGAAGGTATCGAACAGCTCGCGCAGGCGGTTCAGGTCGCCGGAAAAATCGCTCACGTTCAGCAGCTTGCCCTGCCCGCTGATCACCAGGTCGTCACCACCGTGCAGCGCTTGCTGGCCAAACTGGATGGCCAGCTGCATCAGCTCGGAAATATCGCCACGCAGCTGCTGCAGCTCCTCCCCTACCCGGCTGGCCACGCCACCCAGCGCTTGCCCGGCGTAATGCTGATTCAGGAAGTTGGCCGCTTCGATCAGCTCGCTGCCGCTGTAGTCGCGTGCGGTATTGAACAGGTGGTTTTGCACATCGCCTTCCAGCGTCACCAGAATCAGCAACACCCGCCGCTCGGACAGGCGCAGAAACTCCACCTGGCGAAACGCGGCATCGGCGCGCTGCGGCGTCATCACCACGCCGGCAAACTGCGTCAGCTCGGCCAGCAGCTGCGACGCCGCTTTCACCACCCGTTTGGGGCTGTCCGGCTGCAGCGTATGCCGCAGCTCGGCCACGGCAGGCTCGGCCAGCTGTTGCACGGTCAACAGGCGGTCGACAAACAGGCGGTAGCCACGCGGCGTGGGCACGCGCCCGGCCGAGGTATGCGGCGAGGCAATCAGCCCCAGCCCTTCCAGGTCGGCCAGCATATTGCGGATGGACGCCGACGACAGCTCCAGCCCCGACACCGTGGCCAGGGTTTTGGACGCCACAGGCTGGCCATCGGCGATATAACGCTCTACCAGTACCTTGAGCAAATGTTGAGTGCGATCGTTCAGCATGCTGCCATTCTGTCACAGCTTGCCCGCCAGCCAAAGGCTTTGCCGCATCACAGCCTGGCGGCGCGCCCGCTGGCTTGGTCGCGCCGCCTTTTGTGCGATAATCCGCTGATTGTATTCATCACCGCCACAGCGCTGTGGCGCGCATGCATCGCTGCCTGTCGTTTTTATTTGGCAGGCCAGATGAAAACGTACATAATCAAAAGCTGAATCGTTATCCACCCCGTTGAATGAATGGAGCAAGCATGGCAGAGCGTTCCGAAGACAAAAGCAAGGCGCTGAGTGCAGCGCTGGCGCAAATTGAAAAGCAGTTCGGCAAAGGCTCGATCATGCGCATGAGCGACAACCAGATCACCGAAAACCTGCAAGTCATCAGCACCGGCTCGCTGGGCCTGGACCTGGCACTGGGCGTGGGTGGCCTGCCGCGTGGCCGCGTGGTGGAAATCTACGGCCCGGAATCGTCCGGTAAAACCACGCTGTGTCTGCAGGTGGTTGCCGAAGCACAAAAACTGGGTGGCACCTGCGCCTATATCGACGCCGAAAACGCGCTGGACCCGCAATACGCACAAAAACTGGGCGTATCGGTAGAAGACCTGCTGATCTCGCAGCCGGACACAGGCGAACAGGCACTGGAAATCTGCGACATGCTGGTACGCTCCGGCGGCGTGGACGTGATCGTAGTGGATTCGGTAGCTGCCCTGGTCCCCAAAGCCGAAATCGAAGGCGAAATGGGCGACAGCCACGTGGGCCTGCAAGCCCGCCTGATGAGCCAGGCACTGCGCAAACTCACCGGCAACATCAAGCGCACCAACACCCTGGTGGTGTTCATCAACCAGATCCGCATGAAGATCGGCGTGATGTTCGGCAGCCCGGAAACCACCACCGGCGGTAACGCGCTGAAATTCTACGCCTCCGTGCGCATGGATATCCGCCGCATTGGCGGCATCAAGAAAGGCGAAGAAATCATCGGTAACGAAACCCGCGTGAAAGTGGTGAAAAACAAGGTATCGCCACCGTTCAAGCAAGCCGGCTTTGACATTCTGTACGGTGAAGGCATCAGCCGCGAGGGCGAAATCATCGAGCTGGGCGTAGAGCACGGCTTTATCGACAAATCCGGCGCCTGGTACGCCTACAACGGCCAGAAGATCGGCCAGGGTAAAGACAACACCCGCGAATGGCTGAAATCCAACCCGGCCATTGCCCAGGAAATCGAGCGCAAGATCCGCGAAGCCGTGGGTATCAAGGTAGAAATTACCGAAGGCAAGCCGGACGCAGACGAAGAGCTGCTGGACGACACCTTCGACGCCTGATGGAAAAACCGGGCAAAAGCCTGAAGGCAAGAGCCGTCGACCTTCTGTCCCGCCGCGAATATACGCGGCTGGAGCTGAAGCGGCGGCTTTCGCCTTTTGCAGAAAACGCAGAAGAAGTAGACGCCCTGCTGGATGAGCTGGCCGCCAGCCGCTGGCAAAGCGACGCCCGCTTTGCCGAACAGTTTGCCGACAGCCGCAGCCGCAAGTACGGCAGCCGCCGCGTGGCCATGGAAATGCGCGAACGTGGCGTAGACAGCGACACCATCAAGCAGACCCTGTCCAGTCACAACGACCTGGCCACCGCACGCAGCCAGTGGCTGCGCAAATTCGGCCAACCTGCCAGCGATGCCGCCGGGCGCGCCAAACAAATGCGTTTCCTGGCCAGCCGCGGCTTTGGCATGGACACCATCCGGCAAGTCATCAAAGGCTGTGATGAATGGCCTGATGACGATGCGCAAAGCTAGCCAGCCAGCGCGGCTTCGATAAGCGAACCCTGCCGGCCACTGCGGCCAACATAGCGCACGGCCGGCCACACAGCGGCAGCAACTGAAAATGCGCCCCACCGTGCACAAGGTTGGCCGCAAGGCTTGCCAGCACGGTGCGCAGTTGCCACAATCGACCGATATTCACGCGTCGCGTGTCGCCGTTTTCAGAATCCGACCCAATACGACCCATAAATCATGAAAACCTCCGCCATTCGCCAGAAGTTTCTGGACTTTTTTGCTTCCAAAAATCACCAGGTTGTCCCGTCCAGCAGCCTGATTCCGGGCAACGACCCCACCCTGATGTTCACCGTGGCCGGCATGGTGCAGTTCAAGGACCTGTTCCTGGGCTTTGAAAAACGCGACTACACCCGCGCCACCACCAGCCAGAAATGCCTGCGCGCCGGCGGCAAGCATAACGACCTGGAAAACGTGGGCTACACCGCCCGCCACCACACTTTCTTTGAAATGCTGGGTAACTTCAGCTTTGGCGACTACTTCAAGCACGACGCCATCACCTTTGCCTGGGAATTCCTCACCGGTGAACAGTGGCTGAATCTGCCCAAAGACAAGCTGATGGTGACCGTGTACGCCAGCGATGACGAGGCGTACGACATCTGGCACAAAGTGGTAGGCGTGCCTGCCGACAAGATCGTGCGCATTGGCGACAACAAAGGCGCACCGTACGCGTCCGACAACTTCTGGACCATGGGCGACACCGGCCCGTGTGGCCCGTGTACAGAGATTTTCTATGACCACGGCCCAAGCGTCGCCGGCGGCCCTCCAGGCAGCCCGGACGAAGACGGCGACCGCTACATGGAAATCTGGAACAACGTGTTCATGCAGTTCAACCGCGACGAAACCGGCACCCTGCACCCGCTGCCGAAACCGTCCGTGGACACCGGCATGGGCCTGGAGCGCCTGTCCACCGTACTGCAGGGCGTAAAATCGAACTACGAAACCGACGCCCTGGCCTGCCTGGTACGCGCCGCAGCGCGTGAAACCGGCGTGGCCTACAGCCAGGACGTGCCGTCGCTGAAAGTGATCGCCGACCACATTCGCGCCTGCTCCTTCATGATCGCCGACGGCATTCTGCCGTCTGCTGACGGCCGCGGCTACGTGCTGCGCCGCATTGCCCGCCGTGCTATCCGCCACGGTTACAAGCTGGGCCAGAAAGGCCTGTTCTTCCACAAGATCGTGGCCGACCTGGTCGCCGAGATGGGCGATGCCTACCCCGAGCTGCGCCAGCAACAAGCCCAGATCGAAGACGCACTGCGCGCCGAAGAGATCAAGTTTGCCGAAACGCTGGACACCGGCATGGCGCTGGTTGACGCCGCGCTGGCGGGTGGCAAGACCGCCATGGATGGCGACACCATCTTCAAGCTGTACGACACCTACGGCTTCCCGGTAGACCTGACCGCCGATATCTGCCGCGAACGCAATATCGATGTAGACATGGACGGCTTTGAGCGCGCCATGGAAGCACAACGCACCCGTGCCCGCGCCGCATCTGCCTTCAAGGTAGCCGGCAGCCTGAGCTACGAAGGCAGCGACACCACCTTCCACGGCTACACCCAGACCAGCACCGATGCGCGCATCGTGGCGCTGTACAAAGGCACCGAGCAAGTAGACAGCCTGGCCGCTGGCGACGAAGGCGTGGTGGTGCTGGACCACACCGCCTTCTACGCCGAAGGCGGTGGTCAGGTAGGCGACGTGGGCGAGATCTCGCTAACCGGCGGCGTAGACGCGCTGTTTGACGTAGCCGACACGCAGAAAGTAAAAGCAGCAGTCTTCGGCCACACCGGCCGCCTGGCGCGTGGTGCGCTGAAAGTAGGCGACACCGTGCAAGCCACCATCGACCTGCACCAGCGCCTGGCCACCACCCGCAACCACTCGGCCACCCACTTGCTGCACGCTGCGCTGCGCAAGGTACTGGGCAGCCACGTAGCCCAGAAGGGCTCGCTGGTGAACCCGGAGCGCACCCGCTTCGACTTCGCCCACGGCCAGCCGGTCACCGCAGAAGAAATCGCCGAGATCGAACGCCTGGTGAACCACGTGATTGCGGCCAACTACGAAGTAAAAGCCCAGCTGATGAGCTTCGACGATGCCGTACGCGCCGGCGCCATGGCGCTGTTTGGCGAAAAATACGGCGACGAAGTACGCGTATTGAGCATGGGCGACTTCTCCGCCGAGCTGTGCGGCGGTACCCACGTACAACGCACTGGCGATATCGGCTTCTTCAAGATCGTCGCCGAAGGCGGCGTAGCCGCTGGCGTACGCCGTATCGAAGCAGTCACTGGCGAAGGCGCGGTAGCCCACGTACAGGCACAAGACAGCCTGCTGAAGGCCGCTGCGGCCAACCTGAAAGCCCAGAGCAGCGACGAAGTGCTGAACAAGATTGGCAGCCTGCAGGCCGACCTGAAAGCGCTGGAGAAAGAGCTGGCGGGTATCAAGGCCAAACTGGCTGCCAGCGCAGGCGATAGCCTGGCCGAACAAGCCAGCGAGGTAAATGGCGTGAAACTGCTGGCCGCCGAGCTGGAAGGCGCCGATAACGCCACCCTGCGCGACACGCTGGACAAGCTGAAAGACAAGCTGGGCTCTGCCGTGATC
>JAIXTB010000246.1 GCA_027484385.1 Neisseriaceae bacterium
CGCCCTGGCCGCCTGGCTGGACAGGTAGTCGACTGTGCAGACGCGGGGCGGGTTGCCACGGCGCTGGCCACCAGCCATTTCAAGGTCGCCAGCGCAGGCCTATGGCCTGAAAAAGCAGCGCCGGAACGCTTTTTGCCAAACGTATGTTTAAATTAACCTTTCGTTTTTATATAAAACACACGACTTAGATCAAGTAATTGCACCGTAGACCCTTGTCTAGCCACAGCACGCTGCATAGACTGGCGGCTGCCCTGCATCCACCAGACACACTGCATGATCCGCCTGCCCTCCATTATGCCCACCCGGCTGACCCTGCTACTGCTTGGCAGCTTGCTGGCCAGCACGGCTACCGCACAAACACACCGGGCTTGCACCCAGCTGATTGCATCGGGCAACCCGGAGTACCCGCCTTTTCTGTGGGTCGCCCCAGACGACGAAAAAACCCTGCAAGGCGCCAATGCAGAGCTGATGCAGCTGTTATCGCGGGAAATCGGCATACCCATCGTGATGCGCAACGCCGGGCCATGGGCACGCGTGCAAGAGGCGGCCAAAGCCGGGCGTGTCGACCTGATCGCCGGGGCGTTTTATACCCTGCCACGCCGCCTGTACATGAGCTATATCCAGACGCCGTTTTACCAGACACGCAGCGCGGTATGGACGCGTGAAAACAAAGCGCCGGCGTACGGCAAATGGGCCGACCTGGTTGGCCGCAACGGCATTACCGTGGTGAATAACAGCTTTGGTGAAGAGTTCGACCGCTTTGCCGAGCAACGCCTGACCATGCAAACGGTAGGCAGCGTAGAAAACGCCATGCGCATGCTCAGCATGGGCCGGGCCGATTACCTGATCTACGAAGAAGCACCCGGCCAGGCCTACGCCAACAAGCTGGGCATACGCAATATCCGCGTAGCCAGCACGCCGGTAAGCCGCGAACCCTTGTACCTGACGCTCACGCACCAGTCGCCCTGCTTCACCCCGCAGCTATACGACAAACTGAACAAAGCGCTGAAGAAACTGGTAGACAACAATGTGATGGAACAGCTGGTAAGCAGCAACAGCGAGCGCTGGCAAACCATGCAAGAGGCGCAGCTGGAAATCCGCTAGCCCATGGCCGCCCCGCAACAGAAAGCCCCGCAAGTCTCCCTGCGGGGCTTTCTGTTACGTCAATACGCAGGCTATAAGCGCCGGCGCAGCGCGTCGGCGGCGCGCAAGGCCAGCGCATACACCGACAGCTGCGGGTTGGCACCGATACTGGTGGGAAACACCGAGCCATCGATTACCGTGACATTGTCCAGCTGCCAGTGGCGGCCTGTCTGGTCCACCACCCCGTGGCGCTCGTCGGCAGACATCATGGCGCCGCCCATCACATGTGCACTCACCACGCGGGTACGCAGAATCTGCATGGGCAGCTGGCGGATCATGTCTTGCGCCTGGCGCCAGCTGGTGGCCAGACCCGCGTCTTCGTGCACCGGCAACACGGCACGGGCACCGGCGGCGAACTGGATCTCGGCCATTTTCAGCAATGCCCTGCGTGCTGCCTCCCACTCCACCGCGCCTAGCGGGTAGCTCAGCACCGGTGTGCCATCGCTGCGCAAGCCTACGCTGCCACCCACGCTTTGCGGGTGAAACCCGTCGCGCATCAAGGCCAGGGTCACTTGCCAGTGCGGCAGGTTCTGCATCAGCCGCTGGTGCGCCTGGCCATTGCCAGGGAGCGTGGCTGCCATGATCAGCGGGTGCACCGGCGGCACCTCCAGCTTGTAGCCCAGCGGGCCATCTAGCGGCTGGGTATGCAGGAAGTGATCGCTATAAATGGTTTGCGGCGCACCGTTAAAGCCCTCTACCGGCTGGCGGAATAGCCCGCCAGACATGACCACCGGGTGCAGAAAGGTGCGTTTGCCCAGCAGGCGGTACGGGTCGGGCGCATGGCTGCGCAGCAGTACCGCCGGGGTGCCGATAGCACCGGCAGACAGCACCACCTGGCGCGCCCGTACCACGACACGGCGGCCGCTAGGCTGGATACCGTCCGGCCCCAGCGCCTGCCCGACAATACCCTCGGCGTGGCTACGGCCGGGTGACAGCAACAACTGCTGCACGCGTACGCGGGTTAGCAGCTGGGCGCCGCTGGCCAGCGCGGCCGGTATGGTGGTAACCAGCATGCTCTGCTTGGCATTGGTGGCACAGCCGGTGCCACAGTAGCCCAGGTTCCAGCGGCCTTTCACATTGCTGCGAATGGGCGAGTACGGTATGCCCAGCTTGCTGCAGCCTTGCGCCAGCAGGGCGTTATTGGCATTGGGGTCGGTTTGCCAGGGGCCGACATTGAGCCGGGCTTCAGCCTGCTCGAACCAAGGCTGCAGTGCGGCATCCTGCATGGCGTCCAGACCATGATGGTTGCGCCACCAGGCCAGGGTATCGGCCGGCGTACGAAAGCAGCTGGTCCAGTTCACCGTGGTACTGCCCCCTACGGTGCGGCCCTGCAAAATGGTGATGCCTTTATCGGCGGTAAGGCGGTTGGCCGACTCCTGATACAGCTGGGGGTAGGCCTCGGATTCGCGCAGCTTAAAGTGGCGCGAGCTGTACAACCCGCCTTCTTCCACCAGCACCACGCGCAAACCGGCGCCGCTGAGCTGCTCGGCCACCATGCCGCCACCGGCGCCGCTGCCCACGATGACCACGTCGCACTCCAGCTGCAGGTCTGGCCCGTTCTGGCTGGCGTCGGTCACTTTCCAGCCGGCGGCCAGACCGTCTTGCCACAGGTCGGGTAGCTTACTCATTCAACAGTCCTTTCATGCTGGCAGGCAGCTGGTACGACATGCCGGCCCAGCTGGCGGTATCGCCATACCAGCCAGCGTACAACAAGCCATGCAGGCCTTGATAGGCACTGCGCAGCAGCGTGAGCCGGCTATAGCGCCAGCCATCCAGCGTGGCACGTACTTGCTCGGCACTGGCGTCTTGCCAGGCGGGGCGCAGGCCCAGCGCCATGCGTGCCAGCGGCTGCTGCAGCAGGTCGAACAGCTGGCGCAGCTCGGCCTGGCTGGCCAATGGCAAGCCGGCAATGGCAGCGAGCGTATTGTCTACTACCGATATGGGTGCCGTGGCCGGCAGGCTACCCAGCATGCCGCGCCCCAGCGCAGCGATCAGCTGGCGGTCTGCCGCATCGGCCGCAAAACCGGGGGCCGGGTGCGGTGCGGCCAACCTGGCGGCCACGCCCAGCGCTACGGCACCCAGCAGGCCGGTGCGAATGAACTGGCGTCGGTTGAATGTCATTTCATGCGCCCCAGCATCAGGTTCAGCAGCCATTGCACCAGCTTGCCATGCGGTGGCTGGGTCAGCACGGTACCGGCAAAGCGGGACTGGTAAAACACCGGTTTCATCTTGCTGAAGGTGGCAAAACCCTCGTAGCCATGGTAGTGCCCCATGCCGGACGGCCCTACCCCGCCAAACGGCAGTTGGTCTTGCACCACGTGCATCAGGGTATCGTTTACCGACACGCCACCCGCCACCGTACCCTGCAGTACGGTGCGGATACGGCGGCGGTTGTCGTCGTACAGGTAAATTGCCAATGGCCTGTCGCGGCCATTGATATAGGCCAGCGCATTGCCCAGTTTGTCGTAAGTCACAATGGGCAGCAGCGGGCCGAAGATTTCCTCGCGCATCACCGTGCTGTGTGCCGGGGCGTTGTCGATGAGGGTCAGCGGTAGCTTGCGCGCCGCCGCCAGCGCCGCGTCGCTACTGCCTGCGGCCAGCACCTCGACCCGTGCGCCCATCTGGGCGGCCTCGTCGCGCCAGCGCAGCAGGCGGTCGTAATGTGTCTGGTTGATGATGGCGGTGTAGATGTGGGTGGCCGCCGGGTCCGGAAAGGCAAGAGCGGCCTGACTGCGTAGCGCGGCCAATAGCGCGTCGCGGTCGTCCTGGTGCACCAGGACGTAGTCGGGCGCCACACAGGTCTGGCCGGCGTTGAGCATTTTGCCGGCGATCAGGCTACCCGCTACGCGGCGCATGTCGAAGCCGGGGGCAATCAGCACCGGCGATTTGCCACCCAGCTCCAGCGTGACCGGTGTCAGGTTGGCCGCAGCCGCCTGCATCACGCTGCGGCCAACCCGCGTGGAGCCGGTAAACAGCAGGTGGTCAAACGGCAGCGCGGCAAAAGCCTGCGCCACGGCCACATCGCCATTGACCACTTGCACCACGTCGTCACCCAGGTACTGGCGACACAGCTTTTGCAGCAGGGCCCCGCTATGCGGCGACAGCTCGGACATCTTCACCATGGCGCGGTTGCCCGCCGCCAGCGCCGAGGTCAGCGGCCCCAGCGCCAGGAACACCGGGTAGTTCCACGGCACGATGATGCCCGCCACGCCCAGCGGCTGCGGCAGCACGCGGGCCGTGGCCGGCCAGAACCAGAACGACACCCCGCGCCGCTGCGCCCGCATCCAGCCGCCCAGCTTGCGCTGCGCCAGACGTATGCCCTCCAGCGAGGGAAACAGCTCGGCCAGCCGGGTTTCCACCGCGCTGCGGCAGCCAAAATCTGCCTGCAGCGCATCTATCCAGTCTTGCTGGTGCGCCGTTACCATACTGGCCAGGTCAGCCAGCCAGCGTTGGCGGGTGGCGTAATCGGGTGGCTGCAGCGCAGCCAGCTGCTGCAGGTGGGCCAGCTGGCTGTGCAGGCTATTACCGATAGGGCTGGCGGTATCCATATGCTATGCTCCTCGAACTTGGGCAAACGACCGTTTAGAGCCCAGACTCTATTACGATTTTCACCGCCTGTCACATATATCTTTATCGCCATGTTGCTCGACTTTTTCTACGCCCTGCGCGCCGCCGGCCTGCCGGTTAGCCTGAAAGAACATCTCACCCTGCTGGAAGCGCTGCAGCAAAAGCTGGCGTTTGCCAGCGTGGACGCGTTTTACCACCTGGCGCGCACCGTGCTGGTGAAAGACGAAAAGTACTACGACCGCTTCGACCGCGTGTTTGCCCAGTACGCGCACGGCATCGAAACCAGCCTGGACGACCTGCACACCGCCATTCCGGAAGACTGGCTGCGCAAGCAAGTAGAAAAATACCTGAGTGAAGAAGAAAAACAGCAGCTGCAAGCCCTGGGCTGGGACAAGCTGATGGACACGCTGCGCCAGCGGCTGGAAGAACAGAAAGAGCGTCACCAGGGCGGTAACAAATGGATAGGCACTGGCGGCACCAGCCCGTTTGGCGCCTACGGCTACAACCCGGAAGGCATCCGCATCGGGCAGCAGGAATCACGCCACCGCCGCGCGGTAAAAGTGTGGGATCAGCGCGAGTTCCGCAACTTCGACGACAGCGTGGCGCTGGGCACGCGCAATATCAAGGTCGCCCTGCGCCGCCTGCGCGAGTTCGCCCGCGACGGCGCACCCGAGGTGCTGGACCTGCCCGGCACCATTGCCGCCACCGCGCGCAATGCCGGCCTGCTGGACCTGCAGATGGTGCCGGAGCTGCACAATGCAGTGAAGGTGCTGGTGCTGTTTGACGTGGGCGGCTCCATGGACGACCACATCCGCGTGTGCGAAGAGCTGTTTTCCGCCGTGCGCAGCGAATTCAAGCACCTGGATTACTACTACTTTCACAACTGCGTGTACGAAAGCGTGTGGAAAGACAACGCACGGCGCCACACCGCCAAAACCGCTACCTGGGACCTGATCCACACCTACGGTCAGGACTACAAGTTGATTTTTGTGGGCGACGCCAGCATGAGCCCCTACGAGATCATCCTGAAAGGCGGCAGCGTAGAGCACATGAACCCGGAGCCGGGCGAGGTGTGGCTGCGCCGCCTGCTGGCGCACTTCAAGCACGCCGTGTGGCTGAACCCCATGCCGCAAGGCACCTGGGAATACACCCAGTCCATCGGCATGGTGGGCGAGCTGATGCAGAACCGCATGTACCCGCTGACGCTGGAGGGGCTGGAGCAGGCCATGCGCCAGCTCAAGCGCAGCAGCTAGCTGTCACCCTGCCCGTCTGCGGCCAACTGTTTCTCGATACGGCGCGCAAACACCGTCATTTCTTTTACTGCCTGCAGGTCACCGCGCGCCTGCGCTACGGCGATGCCGTCACGGTAGGCCGCCAGTGCGGCGGTGGCCTCCCCGCCTGCTGCCAGCGCCTTGCCCAGCAGCTTCCACGCCGCCGAAAAATCCCCCTGCCGGGCCAGCGCCTCGCGTGCCTGCTGCGCGGCGGCCGGCCAGTCTTGCGCCTTGGCGTACTCGTTGGCTATGCCAAAGCGCAGTAGCGCGTTATCACGCGGGGTATCACACAGCTTTAACAGGTTTTGCAGCACGGCAGACATGGCAAGCTCCTACAAGGTTGGCCGCACAGCATTACCGCTGGCACCGCCGCTGGCAACCCCGCCAGCGACAGGGTTTAGCGCCGGTTAGCACGATTCTTGCCAAGGCGCAGGCGCGAAACGTTTTCCAATACCCGGCGGCGGGCGATGCGCTGGGTGGCGCCCGACGCATGCCCTAAGCCAGCGCGTCAGGCCAGCGCTTGCAGTAGCAGGGCTAGCGCCGCCGGCAATGCCTGTACAAACAGTATCTTGCGGCTGGCCGTGGCCGCGCCATACACCCCGGCTACCAGTACGCAAGCCAAGAAAAACACCCCCACGCCGGCCGGCGCCCCCGGCAGCAGGCTCCACACCAGCCCCGCCGCCAGAAAGCCGTTATACAGCCCCTGGTTGGCCGCCAGTACGCGGCTGGCCTGGGCAAACTCCGGCGTTAGCCCAAAGGCGCGGCGGCCTGCCGGCTTGGTCCACAGAAACATCTCCAGCACCAGGATATACACGTGGATCGCCGCCACCAGGGCGGTAACGACAAATGCGGCAAGCTGCATGGCAAGCTCCTTATTTGTGTTCGGGTTGCGGCAGCACTTCGAAGTCGGCGCAGCGCGGCAAATCTGCCAGAATGGCGGCCAGCGCAGGCGGCGGCGGTATCAGCTTGCGCTCGCGCAGGTCCATCCACGCCCCGGCCACCTCGTAAATGGCGGCCAGCTTGCCATCGGGCTTGATGAGCTGCTGGCGGATTTTCCAGCGGCTGTTATCCGGGCTGGCGGCGGCAACCTGCACGTCAACCGTGATACGCTCGCCCAGGTGCACCTCGCGGCGGTATTCGGTACTCTCGCGAAACAGTACCGGGCCAAAGCCGTGCGCCATGAAGGCATCCATGCCAAAGCCGGCTGCGGCCAACCACTCCATGCGGGTGTGGGTGCACAGGTCGGCGTAGGCGTTGTGGCGCATGTGTTGGTTGGCGTCGATATCAGACCAGCGCACTTCTACTACTTTGGTAAACGGGTGCATGTCACTCACTCAAAAAAGAACGATCGTGCTATTTTGCACGTAAACAGCACGCAGGCAAACACCCATGAGTAAAAAAGCCCTTACCCGCGAAGCCATTCTGCAACAGGCGGTGCGCAGCGCCAGCCAGATCGGCATCAGCCGCCTGACCATCGGCAGCCTGGCCGGGCAGAGCGGGCTGTCCAAAAGCGGGCTGTTTGCCCACTTTGGCAGCAAGGAAGCGCTGCAGCTGGCCGTGGTGCAGGCGGCACAAGCGCAGTTTGTGGAAGAAGTGGTCAAACCGGCCTTTACTCAGCCGCGCGGCATGCCACGCCTGCGCGCGCTGTTTCACGCCTGGGTCATGCGCCTGTACGGCGGCAGCATGCCCGGTGGCTGCCCGCTGCTGGCCGCGGCCTACGAGTTTGACGACCAGCCCGGTGCCATACGCGACGCGCTGGTGGCGGGCCAGCGCTGGCAGCGCGAGACCCTGCAGCGCCTGTTGCAAGACGCACAAGACGCCGGCGAGCTGCCGGCAGGCAGTGATGTGCCCCTGCTGGCTTTCATGCTGTTCGGCCTGATACAAAGCGCCCACCACGACCACCAGCTGCTGGACAACCACCACAGCGCCCAGCTGGCATTGCAGGGTTTTGAACAGCTATGCGGTACGGCGCAGGCCCCCGCCATACCAACAACACCGGCAACATAGCAGCAAGAAAATGGCCGGCACGTCATACGCACGTACCGGCCATGTGGCTTGCCTTTAGTAGCGCTTACTGGCAGATAGACAGCTCCCGCACCGTGCCGTTTTCATCCACTATTTTGTTGTCAGCCCAAGCCGCCCAGGCAGGCAACCTGCTCGCCACCGTACTCATGCTCAGAAACGCCCCCCTGGCAAGATTGCCCGCACCCACGCGGCCTAGCCTGTCGGTCTCGGTATAGCGGATGACATGCCGCACGGCGGAGGGCACCAGCGCACCGTATGACGGATTCGACGGCGTCGTCGGCCCCACTACGGGCGGCACCACCGGCGGCGTAACCGGCGGGGTGACCGGGGTGGCTTGCCAGGCCAGGTTCATGCCCGATGGCGTGGCGCTGAGCTGATAGTTGGCCGAGGGCACATTCACACTGGCAAACGCGCCGCTACTGGTTTGGTAACGCATCACCTGCACACTGAAATCACTGGCAGGGGTAAAGCCATTCCAGGTCAGTACGTTGGCCGTACCCGCCAGGTTTGCCTGCCCGTTAACCACGATGCGGTCATACAAGCCTGCCGTTGTGCCACCCAGCTCGAGATCCAGAATCGTGCTGCTATCCAGCGTGAGGTTGCCATTAATGACCAGCTCGCCCGGCGAATAACCCACGGCAAGACGCCCGCCCTGGCTGCTGACACTGCCATTGATAGTGCCGGCACCGCGCAGGGCACCACCGTTCAGCACCAGGTTGGCCGCATCCACCACCACCGGGCTGCCACTGCTGCCCAACTGCAGGCTGCCACCCGCCTGGGTCAAGCCACCATCAAAATGCGTTGTACCCAGCAGGTTCAGTACGCCGGTGTTGGTGAAGGCCTGGGTAAATACCGTGCCGCCGCCGATGTTCATGGTACCGGTATTGTTCAGCGCGGCAGCAATGGTGCCGCCGGCAATATCCAGGGTACCGGTATTGCTCAGCACCCCGGTGTTCAGCCAGTCTACCGTGCTGTCCTGCGGGCGATTCAGCTTGCCTGCGGCCTGCAGGCTGATGGTACCGACACCTTCGTAACTGCCACCGGTCATCAGTACCTCACCCGCTACCGAGAGGCTGCTGTTGTTGATGAAACGGCCGCCTTCCATCACCAGCGAGGTACCGCCACCCAGCAAAGTGGTACCGCTCAAGGTCAAGCTGCCGCTACGCAGTACCAGGCTGCCACGGTCAAACAACAGCGGAGAATTGGCCGTATTGGTAAAGAAGAGATCCAGCCCGTCGATGATGCGCTCGCCATCTCCATTGAAAATGAACTGGCCACCATTCTGGAACGCCAGCCCGCCCGGTGTACTGGTGATCTGCCCGCCCTGCCAGTCAAAACTGCCGGTGTCGGTAATCAGGCTTTCCCCATCGGCAATGGCCAGCGTGCCGAGCTGCTGGCGGGTGTTAGTGGCGCGGGACGTGGCATCCACCTGTACGCCACCCGCGTTGTCCAGCTGGCCGATAACAGCACGGGCAAGACTGGCGGTGCCGGCAGCCTGGTTATCCAGCGTAGCGATGCGGCTATCTGCCACGGCAAGCGTGCCCTCGTTACGCAGCTGCTGCACATCGCTATTCTGGCCCAGGCTGAGGCTGCCGCTATTGATCACACTGCCCGTCAGCGTGGTCGCGTCCAGCGTGGCGGTACCGCGGTTATCCAGCGTCAGGCCCATGACCCGCTCGTAGGAAGACAGCGTGCCCAGGTTCACCAGCTTGCCGGTGCCGCCCAGGCGCAAATCGAACAAGCTGACACTCGCGTCACTGGCCACGGTCACACCGGCCTGGCTGCCATCGACACTCACCTGGGCAGGCTGCTCGCTGGCAAAGCGGCCACTGCCGGTCAGGCGCAGGCCGTCTTGCAAAGACCAGACCCCCGACTCGAACGCCAGGCGCCCGCCTACTTCCAGCTCGCCAGCCAGCGTGCCACCACCATTGAGCTGCAGGTCACCACTGTGTACCGACAGCAACCCGCTACTGCTGAGGCTGGCCATACTGCGATCGCCCTCGGTGCGCAAGCGCGCGCCCCTGGCTACGTCGAAACGCCCGCCGCTACCGCCTGCGGCCAAGGTCAGCCGGGTCCCCGCGAGCAACGCCACATCACCGGCAAAATCGACATCACCGTAGCTAGACAACGTGACATCATCGCCCGTTACCGACACATCACCCAGCCAGCGCTGGCCTGCACCACCGCTGATATTGCCGGTCAGGGTAAAGCTGCCGCCTTCGTGCTGCAGGGTCGACCCCTCGGCCAGCACCAGCTCGCCATTATCGTTACGCAGCGGGCTATCCAGCGCACCCACGGCTTCTGCCAGCCGCGCGTTGTTCAGGTTATCGCCCTGCAGCGACACCACCGCAGCGCCCAGATTGATGTTGGCAAAATCCACCCGTTGCTGGCCCTGGTAAACGTTGGCCGCATCGGCGGTATAGGCCATCCACATGCTGCCGCTGCCGGGCTGGGTCAGCATATAGAAGCGGCTATCGGCACCGCTATAAGCAAAGCCCAGCTTGTTGCCATCCGCCGCCAGCGTTACCCCCTGGCCAGCACCGCCGGTGACACTGCCGCTGACCACCTGTGGCGTGCCGGCAAACTGCCAGGCCAGATACGGCATGCTGTTGCCTTCCAGAATGCGCCACGGCCCGCTGGCACTAAAATCCCAACCGGTAAAGCTGCCCTGGCGCTTGATCTGGCTGGCATCCAGCGCCAGCCCGCCCGCACTGCTGGCAGTACCCGCCGTGGCCTGCTGCCAGTAGCTGTTGCCGACTGTGCCCAGGTTCTCGCCCACCAGACCACCACTATTGCTCGTGCCGCTCACCGCCACATTGGCGTAAACATTCTGTACCGAGCCACTGTACTGGTAGCCCACAGCGCCGCCCACATGGCTGTTACCGGTAACCACACCCTGAGCGTAGCTATTGACCAAGCTGGCATTGGCACCTTCCTGATAGCCCACCAGGCCACCTACCTGGCTGCGGCCGGAGACGCTGCTGGCAGCCAGGCTACCGGAAATAATGGACGTGCCGTTGCTGTGGCCAACCAGCCCCCCCGCATAGTTGCTACGTGCAGTGACACTGCCACTGGCCTGGCTGTCACGAATAATCGCTTTATGGTTGGTATTGCCAGACGAGTTCATGCCCACCAGGCCGCCGACAGTCCCCTCGGCCAATACATCGCCTGTTGCCGAGCTGGTCTCGATAACGCTGTCCGTACGGGTAGCCACGCTGGACCCGACCAAGCCACCTACTTCAGCACCAGTCCCGGTAACCTTACCGCTGGCCGTACTGGCCACAATACGCCCGCCCAGATTACGCCCCACCAAACCGCCCACACCGACCACACCGTTGACCGCGCCACTGGCATGACCGTCCTCGATAACCGCGACATTATCAATTGTCTCGTTGGCACCGACTAAACCACCCACGTAGGCATAGCCGGCAACGGCAGCCGTAGACACCCCACCCGTCACCAGGCCAGTGTTGTAGCCAACCAGACCGCCGGTCTGGAAATCGCCACTCACCTCGCCCTGGCTGCTCGCCGCTACGATGGTGCCGCTATTGGCCCCCACCAGACCACCCGTACTACTATTGCTGTAGCGACGGCCTCCGCTCACGATACCGCTTGCCGACACCTGTTCCAGCGTGCCGGCATTGCTGCCCGCCAGCATGCCCACATTGTCGTAGCCACTCACGTTGGCCGCAGTCAGATTCAGGTTGCTGACACGGGCACCCGCCAGCACATTGCCGAACAGGCCCCAGTTGGCGGCAATGCCGTTATTGCTGATCGTCAGGTTGCTCAGGGTATGGCCACGGCCATCCAGATCACCGGCAAACCACGCCAGCGAATAACCGGCATCGCCAGACAGATCCAGGTTGGTGTTAAGGTCGAAACGGTATTTGCCATCCGCCCAGGCCAGCAGATTGCGCCAGTCGGCCAGGGTATGGATCTGGTAACGGCCACCGTCATTGCCGAATTCGCTATCGATATCCAGCTGGCGCCCTGCCGCCTGCCAGCGCGCAAACTGCTCGCCATACATCGCACCGCGGGTAAACACTTTCTGCCCGTTTAGCGTGACTGTATCCACGTTGTAAAAGCTGTTGCTGACACTGCCGGCCTCAAGCTTGCCCACCACGCCACCAGCCAATGCCATCACGCCAGCGCGCGTGGTATCTACCGTCAGCTGGCCGGTAAAGGCGCTATTGGCCAGGCGGGCATTCTCACCCACTTGGTAACCCACCAGGCCGCCAGCCACATTACCGGCTGCTACCACACTGCGACTCTGGCTGTCTTCAATTACCGCCCAGAGGGTGTTGAATGCACTATCGTTGCCACCTGCGATACCGCCAGCGTTGCTACCTGTCGCCCTCACCGCACCGCTGGCACTGCTTTGGCTGACCACGGCATCGGCACTGGCCGCATGGTTGATGCCCACCAAGCCACCGGCATAATCCAGTGCCTGAACGCTGCCGCTGGCAGTACTGCCTTCAATGCGCGCCTCGCTGACATTGCCGTGGTTGTACCCCACCAGGCCGCCTGCATACGCCAGCGTGGCAAGCACATTGCCACTGGCCTCACTGGCCAGTACCGCACCACCATTATTCAGGCCAACCAGGCCACCCACGTTCGACACGCCGTTCACAGCAGCATCCGACTGGCTGGCCTGTACGGTACCTGCCTCGTTCAGGCCTACCAGGCCACCGGCATTGCGATCGGTGGCAGTGACTGTACCGCCTGCGCGGCTGGCATCAATGAAGCCCGAGTTCTCACCCGCCAAGCCACCGGTATTTACGCTACCGCGCACATCCCCCATGCTGGTCGAGGCATTGATACTGCCGCTATTGGCACCCACCAGGCCACCTGTCGCTTCGGTGCCGGAAACCCGCCCCAGATTGGCAGACGAATCGATGGTGCCGGCATTGGAACCCACCAAACCACCCACCGCCCGAGTACCGCTCACCGCTGCATGGTTGGCCGCATCGAGAATACTGCCGGTGTTGTAACCCACCAGGCCACCCGCAGCCACATCACCACTCACCGTGCCATGGCTTGTCGCAGTGGAAATCGTGCCCAGGTTCAGGCCTACCAAGCCGCCTGCACTACTGCCGTTAGCTGTCGTCACTGCCTGTCCACTAGTTACAACCTGGCTCACCGTGCCCTTGTTTAGCCCGGCCAACAGACCAACGTTGCCCATGGCTTCTACACGCGCCCCCTGCAACTGCAGATTGCTCACAGCACCCGTGCTATCAATCACACCAAACAGCCCCCAGGCCTGGTCCAGACTGTGGTTCAGGATGGTAAGGTTGCTGATGACGTGACCACCGCCGTCCAGGCTGGCAGTAAACCACGGCAGGGAATAACCCGCGTCGCCAGACAGGTCGATGTCGCTGGTCAGCACAAACGGCTTGTCGCTATCGGCCCAGGCCAGCATGTGGCGCCAGTCGGCCAGGCTCTGCAACTGGTAGCGGCCGGACGCATCACGGGAAAACTCGCTATCAATATCCAGCTGGCGGCCCGCAGCCTGCCAGCGCTCAAACTGCTCGCCATACATGGCGCCACGGGTAAAGACCCGCTCACCGTTAAGAAGGGTACTGTCTACGTTATAAAAGCTATTGCTTATTAAACCACCGGGCTCACTAAAAGCTACCAGACCACCCAACTTTACATCAACATTCGAACCTACAACGACACCGGAAAAGCTAGAGTCGGAAACACTGCCCGTAGCAGTATTTAAACCCACCAATCCTGCAACTTGGGAGTCACCTTGAACCTGAGCAAATGCATCAGATGCAACAATACGACCCATATTAATTCCTACAAGCCCACCTACAGAGCTTGAAGAATTTTCATCTACACCAGAAACAACACCACCCATAAATCTGACATTAATCAGGTCACCATGATTTTCATCAACAAAGCCACCAACAGCCTGCAAACCAGCGACACGCCCCGCCACAACCGAAAGATTTGATATTACCCCCGCATTAGACCCAAAAAAACCACCACCGCGCTGATTGTAAAAGTCTGAACCATTATAAACATAGCCACCAATCGCATGACCAGCACCATCAAGCCGACCAGAAAAATAGTTTATATTAAACCCACTCAATCCAGACACGTCAATATTTGAAGTCAATACAAAATTGCCAGTCGCACTCCCCCACAGATATTTCAAATCATCAGGACTTTCAATGATATAATTACCAACCCCATCAACCCGAAGAAACTGGGAAAGGTCTTTCACACCCCAAAAATCGTCAAGCAAGGCAGAATAGACACCGCCTCGAACTTTCTTGCCATTAACCGTGACTTTATCAGCCGCATAGTAATCCCCTAGACTGTATTCAGCTGGAAAATCAGCAGTCAATAGAATATTCCCAGAAAAGTTACCTGCTATTTTCCCGCCTTCGGCAACATAACCTGCCACACCACCCACATAGTTCCTGCCAATTACCTGGCTGCTCGAACTACCATAATTGCCATAATCTCGCCCACCCCAACCATTCGACAAGTCATAGGGTCCTACATAGCCTGCCACGCCACCAATATAATCACCCGTACCACTGACAAGACCAGAAGATGAAGATCGATTAATGCCCGTAATCCAGTTTGCCCTTTCACTTTTACCGACCAAGCCACCGACATAGCTGGTGCCATACACTTTCGCATCCGATCTGGAATCCCAGAGCCCTGCATGTTCGGAGAAATAGCCGGCTATACCACCTGTATTGTCACCACCGAAGATGTCACCAAAATTATAACCATGCTGGACATAGCTCCTTGACAAACTACCTACCAAGCCTCCCGTATTATATTCCCCAAATATAGAACCGTAATTGTAAACATAATCATAGGCATATCCTTCGCCAACCAAACCGCCGGTATTATGCCCACCGCGCACCTCACCATAATTTGCGCTATTACTTGCATCACCCTTCCCAGCTACGCCACCGGTATTTGCATACCCCGAGACAGTGGCATGATTCACACCACCAGAAACGCCACCGTTACCAACCAAACCACCCACATTCTCCACACCACGCACAACGCCTGAAAATTCTCCATGATCAATAATGCCAGAACCAACCAAACCACCCACATTTTCCACACCACGCACAACGCCTGAAAATTTTCCATGATCAATGCTGCCAGAACCAACCAGACCACCAACATTATTCACGCCAATAACAGAGCCAGCTCCACTTACATCTTGAAAAGTTCCACTCGCGTACCTACCAGTGCCGCCAATATCAAAAGCCGACCCATTACGTGCAATGGCACCGACATTGTCACCTTGAAGATTAATATTCACTTCATTCAGTTTGAGGCTAGCAACCGTGCCTAAATTTAGCTGCATCAGCGGTTGCAGTTGCCCCGACAGGGTATGACCAAAGCCTTGCAACACACTGCCTTCATCCAGCCCCTGCCGCGTCACGAAATCACTGCCAAAACGGAAATCTGCGCCAATAGCAAAGTAACCCTGCGCCAACGCGCCGCCCTCGGCCGCCAGCTTGTTAACCAGCTCATCCTGGCTGCGAATGAGCTGGTATTGGTTGCCGGCGATGCTCAGCGCGGCGTGGCTGCCGGTGAGGTCCAGCCGGCCGGACTCGCCCAGTTGCAGGCTGCCCACCGCGCCGGGGCTGATGGTGACGCCGGCGTGCTGGCCGCTAGCGCTGACTGCGCTGTTCAGCACCACATGGCGCTCGGCTTGCAGGGTAAGCGTGGTGTCTGCTGCCCAGCTGACGTTGTCGTTGACCAGCACATCGCCCTGGCCCTGCTGGCTGCCGGCGCGGCTATCCAGCGTGATGTTGTTTTGCGCCAGCTGTGCCGACAGCGCGGCGCCGGTGATGTCGCCACCACTGGCGGCGACGGTAAAGTCGGCGGGGTCGATCAGCCATTGCCCGGTTTTGCCCTGGGCGGCGCGGGTATCCACATTAATGCCGCCGAGGTTCACTGTGTGGCCAGATGTTTCGATAAAGCCGCCAGCGCCGGCCTGCGTGCCACCACGGGCGCTGAGCGTGCCGTGCACGTTGGCCGCACCGGTGGCCACCAGGCTGATGGTGCCGCCCTGGCCACTCGCTTGCGCGTCGGCCTGCAGGCTGGCGCCCTGGCCCAGGGTGATGTTGTCGGCACGCAGCACAATGCTGCCGCCGTCGCCGGTTTCGGCGCGCAGCGCCTGTACCTGGCCCTGCTGCTGCAGGGTGTGGCCGAACATGGCGGCGGCACCGTTCTGCACCAGCAGCTGGCCAAGGTTGAGCACGCTGTTGTCGGGGGCGCTGATCTGGTAGCGCAGCGCGGGGGTAGACAGGTCTACCAGCTCTACGGTTTGCCCTGCGGCCAACATCAGGTTGCCGTTGTCGCTACGGATGGTGCCACTGGTGCTGAGGGCGTTGGCGATCAGTGCCACATCGCCTTTAACGACCATATCGCCGCTTTGCGCCAGCTGGCCGCCGGGGCCGTCAAAGCGCAGGCGGTCTGCCAGAAAGTCGGCATTGCTCATCCCCAGGGTGGAGGCGATAAACCCGGCGGTATCGATACGGGTGCCCTGGCCGAAGACGATACCGCTAGGGTTGATGAGAAACACGCGGCCATTGGACTGCAGGCTGCCCAGTATCTGGCTGACATCGCCGCCGGTGACGCGGTTCAGGATGGCGCTGGTGCTGCCTGGCAGGTTCATGCGTACCGACTCGCCCTGGCCGATGCTGAATTGCTGCCAGTTGACGATGGTTTTGTGGCTGCTGGCATCCAGCTGCAAGACGTTGGCCGCAGGCTGGCTCAGGCTGGCAGAACCCAGAACGACCTGGGCACCGTTGGGGTTGGCGTGCACAAACGGAAAGGCGGCGGCCAGCGCCAGTACCAGTAGACGGGGCTGAAATTGAACGTGATGCGGCATGGTACGGTTCTCAGAAACGGGCGGTGGCCTGCACATGGGCGCGCCATGTACCAGCCTGGGTTTGCGAGGTGTCTTTCATGGGGCGGGCAAAGTCGGCCGACAGCGCGTAGTGGCTGGCAGGCTGCCAGCGCAGGCCGAAGCCCAGGCCCAGCAGGTTCTGCCGGCCGGTTTCCTGCGCCTGTAGCTGTACGCGCCGCGTCTGGCCGCCTTCGGCAAACAGCACAGCCTGCAAGCCGGGGAGGATAGACGGCGCCCAGGCTTCCAGCGCCAGCTGGTAGCCCTGATCGCCCGACGCCTCGCGCTCTTCATAGCCACGTACGCTTTGCGTACCACCCAAGCCAAATTGTTCGCCCGGCACCAGCGGCTGGTGGCTGTATTGTGCCTGCAGCCTGGTGACGGCTCGCCACTGGGCGGGCAAGCCGAACTGGTAGTTCATACCTGCACGCCATACCTGCCAGTCTGCGCTGGCACCGCTACGGTTGGCCGCATGGTGTGCGTCATCGTTGTCGTTGCTACCCGGGATATTGCGCGACCAGTCCAGCGTCAGCTCTGCGCGCTGGCCCGCGCTTTGCCACACGCCGAACCAGCCCAGCGTGAGCGGTGTGGTGGTGACATCGGAGCCCAGGTTGTTCTGGCCAAACAGCACCTGGTTGCCGTAGGCCTTGTAGTCCAGCCCGGCTTTGATGCCATGCTTGAGCTGCCCGGCGGGCAGTAGATGGTGCGATAGCGATAAACCGCCATAGTCGCCACGGCCGGCCACGTTGAAGATATCGCTCACCGTGCCGGAATCCACACTTGAGTGCCCGGCATACACGGCCACATCGGTTGCCAGCGAATAGATTGGCCATTTCCAGGATGCACCGTACTGGCTGACATCGCGATGGTGGTCTGGCGAGGTGGTGTATGACAGCGTGAGCTGCTGGTCGGTACCTGCCAAGGCAGAGGTATGAAAACCCGTCGCCAGGCGCCACTTGCCGGTGGCATCGCTGCCGGTGTTTTGCAGGCTGGCAAACAGCGTTGCGGGGGGCTGGTCTTCTACCGTGACTTTGACATCGATGGCTTCCTGCACGCGGTTCTCGGACAGGGTGAGCATGGCCTGGTGCGCGGGGTGGTCGTTGAACTGCGCCAGGTTACGCGCCAGCCGGCGGGTATCCGGGGTGATGCCAACTTGCAGCTGCGGAAACGCCGCACGTAACTGCGCCTCGGCAAAATACTGTTGACCGGCAAAGCTGACCGCCCCCACAGGCAGCATCAGCAGCTGCAGCCTGACTTTGTCGGTAATGGTTTGCGGCGGGATGATGACCCGGTAAAAGCCATGCCCTTCTTTCTGCAGCCTGGCCTGCAGTGCAGCAGCGGCCTGCTGCAAGGTAGCGACACTTTGCTGCGAGCCGGTATAGGGCTTGAGCACGGCGTGGATAGCCGCGTCGTCCAGTGGGTGGTGGCCATCCAGCTGATAACCGGACACGTCAAACTGCAAAGGGTTGGCCGCAGCCGTGGCAGCCAGCACCAGCCCGAGTACGGAAAACCAGCGGGAAGGCATCATGATTAGCGGATAGTGCATTGTGCGGGAGGGGTAATGAAGCTGTTACGCAGTTGCGAGCGCACGTGCAGTACAGCCATGAGCGGGTCGAAATGTTCAGGATACGGCGTGGCATCATCGGCCAGTATCGCGGGTACAGCAGGCAACAGCTGCGGGGCGTGGCCTGCCTGGTCAGCAAACGCAGACTCGCCCGGCTGGACGGTGACAACGGTGCCGTCCTGCTCCAGCGTGACCAGGCCGGTGCGTACCCAGGTGTACAAGCCTGGTTTCAGGTCTGACGGCGCGTCGCCAAACTCGCCGGGCACCTGATCCGGGCGCGGTACATCACCCCCTGGCATGAAGGCCGGTAACGATGGCAAAAACTGGCGCTGGCCGTCTGCCAGCTGCACCGCCATGATCTGCCCTGCCGCCATGGGCTGGCTGAACTGGCTGCCGCGGACATCGATGGCCCCCTGCCACACGTAGGCGTACAGGCGCGCATCCGGGCGCATCGGTAACGGGTCGGGTGACGTCTCGTTAGGTTGGTTATCGGCAGCTGCGGCACACTGCGCCTGGCAATCCACATCGAAGCCAGTGCCCCGCACGCCAATCACGGCGGTGGCCACCTGTACCTTGTAGCCTGCCGGGTTTTGCTTGCCGATAGCCCCGGTAGCAACCCGTACAGCACCTTTTACCAGCTGCAGCATGGCGCGGCCGGCTTCGCCTTGCTGATAAAGCCAGTCTTTCACCACAAAACGGCTACCCGGGCCCAGGCTGGCCTTACTACCATCGGCAAATGCCAATACGGCTACTGCCCCTGGGCTGGTTTGCACCGTATCGCCCACGGCCACCCCACCGCCTTTGGATAACACCCGGCCACCGGCCTGCACCTCGCCGCGCACAAAAATGGCACGGGCAATCACGCCGGCGACCTCGCTGGCACAATCGCCGCCCTGACACAGGCGAGCGTCGAATGTCGTGCCCCGGATACCCAGCGTGGCGGTACCGGCCTGATACTTCACCGCCGCCGGGTTGGCTTTGCCAATGGCACCGGTCACGCTGCGAAGCCCGCCTTGTACCAGGGTATGCACCACGCCAGCTGGCGCGTACTGCTTGATGATCAGTGTTGTATCGGGGCGCAGCGTGGTCTTGCCGCCATCCAGGTACTCGATAACCGCAAAGCCTTTGCCCACCGTACTCACCGTGTCGCCCTCGGCCAAGGGGCTGCCTTTTGCCAGGATACGCACTGTGCCATTGGCTGTTTTGGCGGTGACCATGCCCTGGGCAAAGAGCAGCTTGGCCACATCGGCTGCGCCAGCGCCCCCAGCCATCAGCAAGCTCCCAACCAGGCTAACCACCGCCGACCATGTTTTTAAAGCCATTTGCTATGTTCAATTCTATTTCGTCGATAGAACTGAATTGAAACACAAGCACTTAGGGTAAGGCTTTTGGCTGAAATATTTTAAACTCTTGATTTAAAAAAAGAGGCACATATATTTCATGAAATTACAATCCAAAAAATACCGAAGGCATTTTTTCACCCGGGCATGGCGCCTTCGCCAGACACCATGCCCTTCATTCCAAAGGCAAGCACAGGTAACTATTTAATTTAAAGAAAGAAAAATTGCCTCGCCGCCATGCGTCGCGTGCAGGCTCTCTGCCATGTCAGAGGCAAGCATTCAGTTGCAGCTTTACCACAATGGCAATCGCCGTACTAAACCACCTCAAAGCGTGGCTTGCTGCAGGCTGCGGTTGGTATCAACCAGGCGGTGTGCCATCACGGCGGCCACCGCCTTGTGCAGCGTAATGGCCAGGCCAGGTTGATGTTGCTCGATACTGGCCAGCTGTTCAGGCGACAACAGCAGGACGTCGGTACGTTCGTTAGCGTAGACATTGGCCACCGTCCCCGCGCCGGTATACAGGCTGATTTCACCCAGAATGGTGCCACACATGAATTTCCGCAGGCGGAGCTGTTGGCCGTCCGGCAGCTCTACACGCACGCTGACGCTGCCACTCATGATCAATAACAGCCCTACTGCACCGCTGCCTTGCCGGATAACCACGCTGCCAGACTCAAAACAGCGCGCTTGAGCGTAGGGGGCAATGTCTGCCAGAAAAGGAAATAGCGCCTGATCTTGCTGCGCACGAGCCAGTCTTGCCAAGTGGCGGTCTTCCGCAAACTGCACAGCCAGATCCAGGTTGGCGGTAAAGCGTACAGACTCGCTGCGTAGCACCAGCAAGGACCGCAATAACGACCGATGCACGCCGGAGAATACCAACACCCCACCCTGCGCAGCGACCATGCCGGCGACCTTGCCCAGCATGGAAACCGCCGTGGCATCCACACCCTTTACGTGACGAAAATCGATAATGCACTGCTCTGGCCGCGCAACGCGATAGTCTTCCCGAACGCGCTCGTATAAGCGCTGGGCACTACCAAAAAACAAAAAACCTTCCAGCACGTAAACAGACAGCCAGTCAGACGCCTGCAAAAGTCGCTTGCCGTCGCCGGAACGCGTAACACGACTGGGAACGGTATGGTTGCTGAACTGCTGTTTGACGAAATCTATCTTGCTGTACTTCACCAGAAAGATCAGCGAAGTAATCACGATACCCGCCATGGCCCCTTCGACAAAACCACCTAGGTTGACGACCAACCCTACAAACAAGGTAATGATCAAGTCTAGTGATGACGCTGCCTTGCGCGCTTTCTCCAGCGAATCCACGATGAGGCAGATACCAAAAAACAGCAGCAAAGCGGCCATCACAAAAATCGGCATGTAGGCCAGCAGCACATCGGCAAACCAGACACCTGCCAGCAAAATCATCGCTAGGACATACGTAGCAGCTCTTGCCTGGGCACCCGCCACCTGGCGATTGAGCAAGGTATCGCCAATGAAAGATACCGTAGGGAATGCACCAAATACGCCTGCCAGCAGATTCGCTACACCATAGGTACGCAGCTCGCGGTTTTCGTCAACATCCTCACCCAGCACCTGCTCCAACGCCACAATCTGCAGCAGGGCAGTCAATAAGGCGACGGCCGCGACTACCAGCACGGTGGGCGCAGAGCGCCATAACACGTCACCATCCACGCCCGCCCACAGCGAGGCAAAAGATAAAGACCATAAAGATGGCGCATGGTCCCCAAGCGGCGTCAGGTAGCCCTGGCTGACAAGCTGGGCATGGTCTATCCCTTGCCAGCTGCTGACCATGAAAAAGAAGATGACCGCCAACAGGATCAAAGCCGGAAAAGCCAGCGCAGAAGAGACGCGTGGCGGTACCCAGAACAGTGCTGCGGCCAAGCCGCCTGCCATGACTATCGCCAGCCAGTGCTCGGCAAAACCTTGCCATACCGGCCAGCTTTGCAGGCTGACCGACTGGCCGGCTACCTGGCCCACCCCCGCCAGAAACAGCAACACGCCAGAGCCAAACAGAAAACCATTGATCACCGGGTACGGAATGAATCGTACGATCTGACCCAGACGATAACGCCCCACCAGCCAGAACATTAGACCACAACCCAGACAAGCGGCTACCAGATGCGCCATCACCATACCGGCTTGTGCTGCAGGATCAGCCAGTACCGGCAAACTGCCGACCAGACCCGACAAAATGATGACAGAGGACTCGTCAGGCCCCACTACCACGCCTTGCTGCTGAGAACGCCGCGCCACGACAAGGGTGGCCAACATATTGCCGATCAGGATGCAGGCCATCCCCCAAACCGCATAGGGGGCGGCATTGCCGCGAAACAGCAAAGTCGCGTAGGCGGAGATAATGGATACGCCGATCGTCCCCAGCAGCACCCCGCTCAAAGCCGGCCCCAGCCAGGTCTTCATCGTCCCCTGATACATGCTTTTCTCCCTGTTTTTTATTTACACACTTCTTGATCGTCGCACTTACAAAGCCAGCTGCATGCCTGGCTGGGCGTAATGCAAACGTGGCCCTAGTGCCAAACGGCCATCCACATCGGCCATGATCTCTCGCTCGCAACCCGGTTTGAGATGCGTCAGTACTACTTGCAGGCCAGGGTGGTCGATGGCTTGCACCAGTTGCGCCAGGCCATCGGGCGACACATGGCCGGACAAGCAGGCAATGCCAGACATGGCCGCCGGAAATGCACACTCCATCACCAGCCAGCGCAGCGGGCCCAGTGCCGCGACCGCCGTTATGTAATCGTCTGTAATGGTGGTATCACCACTGAGCAGCGTACGGCCCGCCGGGCTGTCAATGACATAACCGACAGCGGGGACGCTATGCACCGCCTGGAACGGGCGCAAATGCAGTGTGCCAAACTCATAAGCGGGGTTGAGCTCGTGGTAGCGCAACGTTGGTGAGCCTTGGCGTGGTAGACGACTGAAGTCCGGCCAGAGCACGTCATTGAATAGATGTGCCTTTAGCGCAGCCAGCGTGGCGGGCAAGGCATGAATGGCAAAAGGCTGTTCGCGCAAGCCGAATACCGCATCAGCCATAAAGGCCAAGGCACAAATATGATCCAGGTGACTATGGGTAAGAAACACATGGTCAACGGCCAACAGTTTGTCGCTGCCTAGCCGCGACAGGCCCGTACCCGCGTCAATCAGGATGCGCTCACCCAAGAGAAAGCTGCTGGTGGATTTACCACCGGCCACGCCACCATCACACCCCAGCACGGTGAGTACGCTTGGGTATCCAGGCTGTGCATCATCGTCATGCATCATGATTGATTGCTATTTTTCTGTCTGTTCGAATACGCCATCCCACCGATCGGGCGGTACGGCCAGGTAATGCTCAATACGCTGCTGGTAAACCTTGTACAGGCCATCATCAGGATAGCGGGCCAGCAAGGGCGCCAGCCTGGTAGCGGCCCCGGCAAAATCGGCAGCGCGATAAGCTTGCAATACTGCCTGCCAGGGCGCTTGCCACGATGGCGGGCCGTCTTCTTCAGCCATGGGTTGCCATACCGTGACAACCTGTTGCTTGCCCTTCGCCCGGATCCGGTCCACCTCGCGCCAGATCAGGTCCGGACATGCTTGGCGCGTCCCCTCACCACACAAGATCGGCACATCATATTGTTTGGTCAGCCCCTCCAGCCTGGCAGCCAGGTTCACGGCATCGCCCATTACCGTATAGGCGCGGCGAAAATCCGAGCCCATATTGCCCACTGTCATGTCGCCGCTATTTATACCAATACCGATGCGCAATGCCGGCCAGCCACGCTCGGCAAAAGCCGCATTCAGCCCCGCCATCCCCTTTTGCATCGCCAATGCAGACACTATGGCATGACGAGCATGCTGCTCATCCGCCATGGGCGCACCCCAGAAAGCCATGATCGCGTCGCCTATGTATTTGTCTATCGTGCCGCGGGTATGCTGGATATGCGTAGTCTGGGCAGATAGATAGCGATTCATCAGGCTGGCCAGCTCTGCCGCCGGCAGGCCCTCGGACACGCGGGTAAAGTCGCGCACATCCGAAAACAGTACTGACAGGTGACGATGCTCACCCTTCATTTGCTGCAGGAAAGCAGCGGGCGCATCCGACATTTTGCTCACCAGTTCTGGCGGTACATAACTACCAAAAGCCGAAGCCAGCTCACGACGCCGACGTGCTTCGCTGATATAGCCCCAGCTGATATTGAGCAAATACAGACTGGCTAGCAGCAGCACTTCGGCAGCCACCGGCAATGCCAGCTGGGCCCGTTGCCAGGCGTACACACTACCGCCCACCACCAGCGCAATGCACAGCACCGTCAGCCACATCCCCAATACAGGCGACATGCGCGGCAAACGCCACGCCAGCAGACACCCCAGTACAAAGACAGCGATGGCCTCGGCACCTCGGTTATCCGGCGCATGGTAAAGCTTGCCCTGCAGCACGGCATTCAGCGCGTTTGCATGAATCTCCACCCCGGGGTACACGGCATCCAATGGTGTGGCTCGCAAATCCATCAAGCCTGGTGCCGTTGCCCCAACCAGCACAGCCTTGCCAGCCAGCGCGCTCAAAGGCAAAGTGCGCTGCAAGACATCCACGACAGACACGTAGCGGAATGTGGCGCGCGGCCCCGCGTAGGGAATAAGCATGGCGCCTTGCGCATCCAGTGGCATGAACACACTGCCAACCGACACACCTCGCATCAGCCCGTTGGCGTCGAATTCGGGTAGCAAAGGCACATTACCTTGCAGTCGGCGCAACATGGCAACGGACAAGGTCTCGTATAGCTGCCCCTGGTTTTCTACCAGAACAGGCATGCGCCGGTTAACGCCATCACTATCCGGCAACGCGTTAAAGTGCCCCCCCGCTCCTGCCGCCCGCTGCAACAGACTCACGTTGGCCGCATAGCCGTCAGCAGGCAATGGTCTTGTCGCGCCGGCCAACTCAGCATCAAATACCGGCTCTGGCAACGTACCGCTATGACGCGCCGCGCCGGCCGTATCAAAGTAGTAACCCAGTACCACCGGTGCCTTTGCCAGCGCACGGGCAAAGACAGCATCCTCATCCGCCACCGCCAACAATGCGGCCAACTCTCGCGCCAGTGCTGGATATCGCTTTGCCAACTGCTGCATACCGGGTAAAACCGGGTTGACAGCCCGCTCGGCAAACACCACATCAAAACCGATAACCGACACACGATAATGACCGGATAGGGTCTCCACCAAACTTGCCAACGTACTACGGGGCCAAGGCCAATGCCCCAGCTGCGCCAGGCTGCGCTCGTCAATATCGATAATAACGACCGACGGCTGAGTCGCCGGCTTGGCCGGAAGACTCACCGCCAAGCGGGCATCGTGCCACCAGCGGTCCAACTGCGCGACGAAGCCTACAGACACCCAACCTGTGATGACAGCACAGCAGAAAAGCGTCAGCAGAACGCCACAGATTTGACGTAACCGCGTCTTGGCAAGCCTGAGCAAGGCCATCAGATAGGGTTTGAAGAACATGCTGGTGGTTCGCAAAGGGCGTTAACCAAGCCACGCCCGGGTGTGCATTGATAAGAAATCCTAGGTAAAGAGAATAAACTGCTTCTTATCAAAAATGCCATAAATATCTTCCAATGAATGGAAAATCCAATATGGCTTCTCATAGCCACTGTAAGGCCACAAGTACTTGGGCTATGGCAACAAAAAATTAGGGGGCTTGGCACGGTGTCGTTACCGACACCTGCACCAAACCCCCTACGGCCAAATCAGTAGTCTACTGATTTAATCAAGCTTTAACGGTGTCAGCCACGTCCTGATAGTCTTTGATCTGGTCAAAGTTCATGTAGCGGTACACCTCAGCACTCTTCTCGTTGATGATGCCGATGTTGGCATGGTATTCCGCCAGGGTCGGGATCTTGCCCAGCTTGGAGCAGATGGCTGCCAGCTCGGCGGAGCCCAGGAACACGTTGGTGTTCTTGCCCAGACGGTTCGGGAAGTTACGGGTGGAGGTGGACATCACGGTAGCGCCTTCGCGTACTTGTGCCTGGTTACCCATGCACAGGCTGCAGCCCGGCATTTCGGTGCGGGCACCAGCCATGCCGAATACGCCGTAGTGGCCTTCGTTGGTGAGCTGCTCGGCGTCCATCTTGGTTGGCGGGGCCAGCCACAGTTTTACCGGCAGGTCACGCTTGCCTTCCAGCAGCTTGGACGCGGCGCGGAAGTGACCGATGTTGGTCATGCAGGAGCCGATGAACACTTCGTCGATCTGGGTGCCGGCGACTTCGGACATGAATTTCACGTCGTCCGGGTCGTTCGGGCAGGCCACGATCGGCTCTTTCACGTCGGCCAGGTCGATTTCGATTACTGCGGCGTATTCGGCGTCGGCATCCGGCTGCAGCAGCTCGCCGTTGGCGATCCACTCTTCCATTTTGCTGATGCGGCGTGCCAGGGTGCGGGCGTCGGCATAGCCTTCGGCGATCATGTACTTCATCAGGGTGATGTTGGAGTTCATGTATTCGACGATAGGCGCTTTGTTCAGGCGCACGGTGCAGCCGGCGGCGGAACGCTCGGCAGACGCATCGGACAGCTCGAACGCTTGCTCTACCTTCAGGTCTGGCAGGCCTTCGATTTCCAGCACTTTACCGGAGAAGATGTTTTTCTTGCCGGCTTTAGCGACGGTCAGCAGGCCTTGCTTGATGGCGTACAGCGGGATGGCGTTGACCAGGTCACGCAGGGTAATGCCTGGCTGCAGTTCACCCTTGAAGCGGACCAGTACCGATTCCGGCATGTCCAGCGGCATTACGCCGGTGGCAGCGGCGAAGGCGACCAGGCCAGAGCCGGCCGGGAAGGAAATACCGATCGGGAAGCGGGTGTGCGAGTCGCCACCGGTACCGACGGTGTCCGGCAGCAGCAGGCGGTTCAGCCAGCTGTGGATCACGCCATCGCCCGGGCGCAGGGCTACGCCGCCACGGGTGGAGATGAAGGCCGGCAGTTCTTTGTGCGTTTTCACGTCTACCGGTTTCGGATAGGCGGCGGTGTGGCAGAACGACTGCATCACCAGGTCGGCAGAGAAGCCCAGGCAAGCCAGGTCTTTCAGCTCGTCGCGGGTCATCGGGCCGGTGGTGTCTTGCGAACCTACGGTGGTCATGCGTGGCTCACAGTAGGTGCCCGGGCGCACGCCCTGGCCTTTCGGCAGGCCACAGGCGCGGCCAACCATTTTCTGTGCCAGCGAGAAGCCTTTGCCGCTGTCGGCCGGGTCTTTTGGCAGACGGAATTCGGTGGAGGCTGGCAGGCCCAGTGCTTCGCGGGCTTTGGCGGTGAGGCCACGGCCGATAATCAGGTTGATACGGCCACCGGCGCGCACTTCGTCCAGCAGCACGTCGGATTTCAGGCTGAATTTTTCTACCAGCTGGCCGTCTTTTTCGATTTTGCCTTCGTACGGGTAGATGTCGATTACATCGCCCATTTCCAGCTTGGATACATCAACTTCGATAGGCAGGGAGCCGGAGTCTTCCTGGGTATTGAAGAAGATCGGGGCGATTTTGCCGCCCAGAGTCACGCCGCCGAAGCGTTTGTTCGGTACGAACGGGATGTCCTGGCCGGTAGCCCATACCACCGAGTTGGTAGCGGATTTACGCGAAGAACCGGTACCTACCACGTCGCCTACATAGGCTACCAGGTTGCCTTTCTTCTTCAGGTCTTCGATGAACTGCATCGGGCCGCGCTTGCCATCTTCTTCCGGCTTGAAGGCCGCATCGGGGCGGGTGTTCTTCAGCATGGCCAGATAGTGCAGCGGGATGTCAGGGCGGCTCCAGGCGTCCGGTGCCGGCGACAGGTCGTCGGTGTTGGTTTCGCCAGGTACCTTGAATACTGTCACGGTGATTTTCTGGGCAACTTCAGGGCGGCTAGTGAACCACTCGGCATCGGCCCAGCTTTGCAGCACGGCCTTGGCGTTGGCATTGCCCTGGTCAGCCAGCTCTTTCACGTCGTTGAAGAAGTCGAATACCAGCAGGGTTTTCTTCAGGCCTTCAGCAGCGATGGCACCGACTTTTTCGTCGCCCAGCAGGTCGATCATCGGTTTGACGTTGTAGCCGCCCAGCATGGTGCCCAGCAGCTCGGTGGCCAGCTCGCGCGATACCAGTGGCGATGCCACGGTGCCTTCGGCAACGGCGGCCAGGAAAGAAGCTTTTACCTTGGCTGCGTCATCCACACCTGGCGGGACACGGTGGGAAATCAGCTCTACCAGTGTCTGCTCTTCGCCTGCAGGCGGGTTTTTCAGCAGTTCAACCAGTTCTTCTACCTGTTTGGCAGTCAGCGGCAGTGGCGGGATGCCCAGCGCGGCGCGCTCGGCAACATGTTGGCGGTAAGCTACTAGCATGGCTCGGGACCTTTTTGCTTGGGTTGTTTGCAATCAGCCTGACGGCAGCGGGTGCGGGCTGCCGGCAACCATCCGGGATATTACTACGACTCCCGGCTATGATTCGTGAAGATTACGCCCTTGGCGACCCATGCACAAACGAGTAATCGAAACATAGATTGTGAGATAAAATCACAGCCATGAATACTTACCCCCCTCTCAACGGCTTGCGTATTTTCGAAGCAGCGGCAAGGCTGGAAAGCTTCTCATCTGCGGCCAACGAGCTGCACGTCACCCATGGCGCTGTGAGCAAGCAGATCAAGCAGCTGGAAGAATGGCTGGGTGTGCAGCTGTTCGAACGCAGTGGCGGGCGCGTGAAACTCACCGACACCGGCTGGCGCTACCTGGTACAGGTACAGGACGGGCTGGACCTGATTGCCAACGCCACCAGCCAGCTACTGCAGCCAGACCGCCAGCGGCGGCTGTCGATCAACTCTACCCCCACGTTTGCGCTGTTCTGGCTGCTGCCGCGGCTACAGGGCTTTCGGGAGCGCTTTCCGGATATCGACCTGCATCTGGTGACATCAGACCGCGACATCAGCCGGCTGGATACGCCGTTTGACATCGCCATCCGCCGTGGCCCGGGCGACTGGCCAGGCCACCTGGCCAAGCCGTTTCTGGAAGAGTGGGAGCTACCGCTATGCAGCCCGGCGCTGCTGGCCCGCCTACCCATACAGCAGCCTGCCGACCTGGCGCACCACACGCTGCTGTACGCCGATACGCGGCCAACCCAGTGGCAGCGCTGGTTTACGCTGGCGGGGGTGCCGGAGCTGAAGCCAGCCAGCAGCTTGCATTTTGATCGCTTCTCGCTAGCGCTGCAGGCGGCCATGGATGGCCTGGGCGTGGTGCTGGGCCCTTTGCCTATGGCACAGCAGGCGCTGGATAGCGGCAAGCTGGTGGCACCGCTACAGCAGCCGGTGGTGCCAGTGCGCGACTATTGCTGGATCGCACCGCGCGCCGCAGTAGACGATGTGGCCATTCATGCATTTTGTCACTGGCTGGAAGAAACTGCGGCAAACGAGCAACGCAATCACGGCAAAACCCACAAGCCAGACTTATAGAAACAAGGTTTTCAGTAGATGGGTTAGACCTAAGGCAGCGCAGTGTCTATGCTTGCAAGAAAGCAAAACAGGAAAACCGCATGTTTGATCTGCAAAACCTGATGGTCTGCCTGATCGAGCCTTCCCGCACCCAAAGGCTCATCATCCAGAATCACCTGCGCGAAATGGGTATAGAGAATATCGATCTGCTGGAAACCGGCACGCAGGGCTTGGCGCGCATGCGCGAGCTGCCACGCCCGGATATCACCATCAGCGCCATGTACCTGCCCGACATGACGGGTGCCGAGCTGGTGGTGACCATGCGCGCAGATGGCGAAATTCGCGACATGCCCTACGTGCTGATTTCCAGTGAAACCCGCGCGCAGCAGCTGGACGCCATCCGCCAGGCCGGGGCACTGGCCATCCTGCCCAAGCCCTTTACTACCCGCCAGTTGGACCGCGCCTTGTGCTCGGCGCTGGATTACCTCAACACCGAAGAAGTACGCGCCGAGCTGGAACACTACGACCTGGACACCAAGCGCATCTTGCTGGTGGACGACAGCAGCACCTCGCGCCATTACCTGCGTACGGTGCTGGAGCGCATGGGCTTTGACCAAATCGAAGAAGCGGCCAACGGCATGTCGGCCATCCCCCTGCTGCAGGACACCCAGTTCGACCTGATCATTACCGACTACAACATGCCCGAGATGGACGGCCGCGCGCTGATCGAATACGTGCGCACGCTGAGCCCGCAAATGTCGGTCCCTATCCTGATGGTATCCGGCGAACAGGACCAGACCCGCCTGGCCGCCGTGGAAGAAGCCGGTGTATCGGCCATCTGTGACAAACCGTTCGAGATGAGCACCCTGCGCAGCCTGATCGTGCAGTTTCTGTAGCAGCCGGCTGCCCGCAGCCGCAAAAAAACCGCAGGCCACAGCGCTGCGGTTTTTTTCATGCCTGGCGCCCTTATGCAGAGCGCGGTGCCACCCACACCAGGCGCTCGCCGGCCTTACCCGCCTGCGTGCGCCAGTAGCCAGCTTTCACAGTACCATCTAGCGGCAGCAGCCCGGCACGCTGCGCCAGCAACACCTCTTGCGCGCCCGACTTGAGCAAGGCCGCACGCACGCGCTGCTTGTCACGGGCGCTACCACTCTGCAGCAGCTGCGCATCGGCCGCCGACGGGGCGGGCTGCCATTGTGCGGCCAACGTTAGCTGCGGCTGGGCCAGCATGGCCAGCCCGGCAAACAGGCTCTCCAGCCAGGGCTTCCAGTTGGCCAGCGCTGGCGAATCAGGCACCTGCACCGAGCCAGGGTAAGCGACACCCAGCGTTAGCGCCGCCTCCATGCGCTGATGGCAGGGCACGCCAGCCGGGGCAAAATCCGGCATCAGCAGCAGGATGTCCAGCCGCTGCGCTGCGGCATCGTGCGTGACATAGGCCGCCGCACTGCCCGCCTCGCCAGGCAGGCTTAACAAAAACGTACCGGCCGGCAGCGGCAACACTGCCGGTAGTGCCGCCAGTGGCCGGGTGTGCTGCAGCGCCTGCGCCAGGTCCGGGGCAAACGCCATGGCACGGCGGCCGTCGCGCACAAACAGGCCATAAGCCTCGGCCAGCACAAACTCGGTTTCACGCTGGGTATCATTGATGGTGTACAGCTCGGCCAGCTGTGCCAGCTCGCGCTGCACCACCTGCGCGGCCTGGGCGCACGCCTCTTCACGGCCCGCCAGCTGGGTAAACAGCTGCGCCACGCGCTTGGCCCAAGGGCGCGACGCCTGGTAACGAGCACTATGTAAATCGTTCACCACCCCAACCCCTTCGCAAAAAAAGGCGGGATTGTACCGCAAACCCCCACCCGCCCCACCATGCCGCACGCACAAAACACCCCGCCGTTGCCATGCAAATGGCTTGAAGGTAAGCTAGAGCTACGCTTTTGCTTGCTCGCAAGCTCTGCGTGGGTGCAGCCGGCGGCCTTGCTACCGGCGACCTTCCCTTGTTGCAATATCTACTTTACGGGTCGGCCTCTGCCGGCCCGCTTTTTTTGCCGCGCGACACGGCCCCCGTGGCTGCGCTAGCATCGTGGCAAGCCGCCAAAGGGGAAACCATGTCACCACAAACAGGATTTATCGGCCTGGGCCTGATGGGCCAGCCGATGTGCCAGCGCCTGCTGCGCGCTGGCGTGCCACTTCATATATGGAACCGCAGCCCTGGCAAAACAGCCGCACTGCAGGCCGCAGGGGCTAACGTAGCGCCCAGCGTGGCCGCGCTGGTAGCCAGCTGCGACGTCATCATGCTGTGCGTGTCCGACACCGCTGCCGTAGAAAGCGTGGTGTTTGGCGAAGGTGGCATTGCCAGCCATGGCCGCGCCGGGCAGCTACTGGTAGACTTTTCCAGCATCGCGCCCGACGCCACCCGCAGCTTTGCCCACAGGTTGGCCGCACACTGCGGCATGCGCTGGGTGGATGCACCGGTGTCTGGCGGCGTCAAGGGCGCAGAAAGCGGCCAGCTAGTGATCATGGCTGGCGGTGCCGCCAGCGACATCGACGCGCTGCGCCCGCTACTGGCGCACCTGAGTCAGCGCCTGACGCGCATGGGCGACACGGGTGCAGGGCAGGTGGCCAAAGTCTGCAATCAGCTGATCGTGGCCAGTACCGCCGCGCTGATCGCCGAAACCATCCAGCTGGCCGAGGCCGCCGGGGTAGACGCCAGCCTGCTGGCCCCCGCACTGGCGGGCGGCTTTGCCGACTCGCTGCCGTTCCAGATTCTGGCGCCGCGCATGGCCGGGCGCCAGTTTGCGCCGGTGCAATGGAAAGCCGCTACGCTACTGAAAGACCTGAACAACGCCACCGCACTGGGCCGCGCCACGCAGCGCCCGCTGCCCATGGCCAGCCAGGCGCAGGCACTGCTGCACGCCCACTGTCAGGCCGGCCACGCCCAGCACGACCTCAGCAGCCTGATACTGCACTACCTGCCACAGGAGTAAACCATGCCACGCTTTGCGGCCAACCTGTCCCTGCTGTTTACCGAATACGCACTACCCGAGCGCTTTGCCCAGGCCGCTGCGGCCGGCTTTGGCGCGGTGGAAATCCAGTTTCCTTATGACCACCCTGCCGAAGCGCTGGCTGCGGCCGCCCGCGCGGCCGGCACGCCGGTGATCCTGACCAATGTGCCAGCGGGCGACCTGATGACAGGCGGCCCCGGCCTGGCCAGCCACCCCGACCGCCGCGACGCCTTTGCCGCCGCCCTGCCGCAGGCGCTGCACTACGCACAGGCACTGGGCGTAACGCTACTGAATATCCTGCCCGGCAGGTTGGCCGCAGGGCATAGCCGCCAGGCCTGCCTGGCCACGCTGGCGGCCAACCTGCAGCTGGCCGCTGCCTTTTTTGCCCCGCACGGCCTGCGCCTGTGCTGCGAAGCCATCAACGACCTGGACATGCCCGGCTTTCTGCTGCGCACGCCGGACGAAGTCGCCCAACTACTGGCCGAGCTGCCGCAAGCGGGCATCGGCCTGCAAATCGATATTTACCACGCCGCACGCATGAATCTGGATATTCCGGCCCTGCTGGCCCGCCACCTGCCGCAAGCCGCCCATATCCAGTTTGCCGACTACCCGGGCCGTGGCGAGCCGGGCAGCGGCACCCTGCCCTTGCGTGATTATTTTGATTTTATTGAAAAAAATGGCTATACCGGCTGGCTGGGCGCCGAATACCGCCCCACCGCCGCCAGCCACGGCACGCTGGGCTGGCTGGCGGCTGGCTGATGGCTTTTTTTTGCATACAATCTGGCTGGCTTTTTAAAAATCAGTCACTTGCATAGCCTGTACTTTAAAAACCCTTGCGCAATCGAATTATTTTCATTAGAATGCGCCCTTCTCGAAATTGCTGGCAGTAACACCCGCGCTGCCGGCCTCTACGATTTCATCGCATCTGACCCTATTTGGCTTCGTTTCCGCCTCGTCCTTTCAGGACTGCTGTTCGCCGCTTGTCAGGTTGGTTCGATGACCTGTAACCCCAAGCGGGCTCACAACCGGCGCACCACGCCGGACTGAAAGGATTCACCATGCAGAAGTTCTCCGACCTGGGGCTGGCCCCCGCTATTGCCAAAGCACTGGAAAAAGCCGGCTACGACACGCCGACCCCGGTACAAGGCGAAGCCGTGCCTGCCGCCATCGCTGGTCGCGACCTGCTTGTTTCGGCACAAACCGGTAGCGGCAAGACCGCTGCCTTCCTGCTGCCCGCCCTGACCCGTGTCAGCGAGCGCTCCAAAGGCGCCGGCAACGGCCCACGTGTTCTGGTACTGACCCCTACCCGCGAGCTGGCCCAGCAGGTAGAAAAAAACGCCCAGATCTACGGCGAAGAGCTGCGCTGGTTGCGTACCGTTACCCTGGTGGGTGGCGCATCGTTCGGTTTCCAGACCCGCGCCCTGTCGCGCCCTGTTGACATCATCGTGGCCACCCCTGGCCGCCTGATGGATCACATGCGCTCCGGCCGTATTGATTTCTCCCGCCTGGAAATGCTGATTCTGGACGAAGCCGACCGCATGCTGGACATGGGCTTCATCGAAGACATCGAAACCATCGTGGCCGCCACCCCTAGCGAACGCCAGACCCTGCTGTTCTCCGCCACCCTGGACGGTATCGTGGGCAAAATGGCAGAACGCATGACCCGCGACCCGCAGCGCATCGAGATCGAGCGCAAAGAGGAAAGCGGCAATATCGAAGAGCACCTGCTGTACGCAGATGACAACAATCACAAACAGCGCCTGCTGGATGCGATTCTGAAAGAAGCCAACTTTGACCAGGCAGTCGTGTTTACCGCCACCAAGATCGGCTCCGAAGAAATCGCCGACAAGCTGTCCGACATGGGCTACAGCGCAGCCTGCCTGCACGGCGACATGCCACAAAGCTGGCGTAACCGTACCCTGAACGACCTGCGCCGTGGCCGCATCAAGATCCTGGTAGCCACCGACGTAGCCGCTCGCGGTATCGATGTACCCGGCATTGGCCTGGTCGTAAACTACGACCTGCCAAAACAAGCCGAAGACTACGTACACCGTATTGGCCGTACCGGCCGTGCTGGCCGTAGCGGCGTGGCGATCACCATTGCCGAATCGCGCGAATTCCACCGCGTACGCCGTATCGAGCAGTACCTGAAGCGCCAGCTGACCGAAGCCGTTATCCAAGGCCTGGAGCCAACCCGTCGCCCACCGAAAGGCCGTCCGGCTGGCAAAGGCGGCCCGCGTCGCAGCAACGGCGGCGGCTACGGTGACCGCAAACCAGGTGGCGGCTACGGCGGCAACCGCGGTGGCTACGGCGACCGCAACCGCAGCAGCAGCGGCCCGCGCCAAGGCGGCAGCGGCGACCGTCGCCCACGCAGCGAGTAAGCTTGCGGTAGCAACAAATAAAAAACCCAGCTTGGTGCTGGGTTTTTTTCATTTACTGCCACAATCAACTCGCCCGATGCCAATCAACCAGCAACGCCAAACCTTCTGTCACCTGATCTGCCACAAAAAACGATATTGCCACCCAGAATGGCCGCAACGTACCGTCGTCGAAGAAGCAAAACCAACTAGCAAATACCAAGCCAGCCAGCAAATGCCTAGCAACCTGCAGTAACGTAGCCGGCATAATCACGCGCGGCAAACCTGCGTAGCGGCTGGCATACACATCCATCACACCCTGATAGAACAAATTCAGGCGATACCAGCGGCGACGGCGATTTGCCCCATCACCCACAGCACCGACCCAGGCATAGTCCAGCACATTCACCAAGCCAAAAAACGTCAAGATTGCCATCAAGGCCGGTACACCCCAACGCATCGGCAACCAGGCTGCGACCAACACGCCAGGCCAGACAACAAAAGTAGCTAGCAAAAACAACACGGTAAATGCGCGTGCCATAATCCCCCCCATCAGCAGCCATGCATGACTCTGAACCTCATGCAAAAGAGTATTGCCAGCAGTAAGCACTGTCAAAACTGGATAAAACAAGACAAACGGCAGCTTAACTGGGGGGGGGTATTTAAACCCGCATCAACTCAAGCAAGCAACATGACCATCAGGCAGGCAAGTAAGGCAACACCGACCACAGCACCAGCACGGCAAACAGTGCTGCCACCACGTCGTCCAGCATCACGCCAAAACCGCCGTGCACACGGGCGTCCAACCAGCGTATCGGCCACGGTTTGACGATGTCGAACACGCGAAACGCCAGCAATGCGGCCAACCATGCCGTGGGCGTTGCCGGCACCGCCGCCAGCACCAGCAGCATGGCCACGATTTCGTCCCACACGATATGGCCGCTATCGGCCACACCCAGCGCCCGGCCAGTCACGCCGCACACCCACACCCCCAGCACAAACAGCGGCAGCGCCAGCCAGGCCAGCATTACGCCCTGCACACCAGCCAGGTGCAAACCCGCCGCCAGCGGCAAGGCGGCAATGCTGCCCCAGGTACCCGGCGCTGGCGTGATCAGCCCGCTACCAAAGCCCAGCGCCAGAAAGTGTGCCGGGTGGCGCAGCAAAAAGCGCACGTCCGGCTTAGGCGAAGTGGTCATAACCTAACCTTTCCAGCGCCACCGCCTGCCCATCGGCAGCCAGCAGGCGTAAACCCTCACCCGCCGCAATGCGGCCAACCTTGTGCACAACCACACCAACCTGCGCCGCCGCAGCCTGCACCGCTGCTGCCTGCGCCGGGGCGGCAGTAAAGCACAGCTCGTAATCGTCACCACCGGCGGCAATAGCCGGCAACCAGCGCGTGCGCTGCGCTGCCAGCTGCGCATGCGTGGGCAACGCTTCCACCCACACTTCCGCCCCCACACCGGAGCGCGCCAGGATGTGCGACAGGTCGGCCGCAAAGCCGTCGGACACGTCCAGCGCCGCGTGCGCTACGCCCAGCAGTGCCTGGCCCAGCGCCACGCGTGGCTGCGGGCGCTCCAGCCTCAGCAGACAATCCGCCGGCAGCACCTCGCCGCTACCGGACAGCCGCTGCTGCAAGGCGGCGGCAGCCAGGCCCAGCTGGCCGGACACCCAGATATCGTCGCCCACTTGTGCCGCATCGCGGCGCAGCGCCTGGCCGTGCGGCGTTTCGCCAAAGATGGTTACCGACAGCGTGAGCGGGCCACGCGTGGTATCGCCACCCACCACACTGACACCATGCTCGGCCGCCAGGGCAAAAAAACCGCGCGCAAACGCGGCAGCCCAGGCTTCATCCAGCCGTGGCAGTGCCAGCGCCAGCGTCACCCAGCGCGGAGTGGCACCCATGGCAGCCATGTCCGACAGATTCACCGCCAGCGCCTTGTGCCCCAGCGCCTCGGGGCAGACATCGGCAAAAAAATGGCGCCCTTCTACCAGCATGTCGGTAGACACATGCAAGTCGCAGCCCAGGGTTGGCCGCACAATGGCCGCATCATCGCCCACACCCAGCACCGCATTGGGCGCGGCGCGGGTAAAGTGCCGCCGTATCAGATCGAATTCGGTCATCCCGTTACCACCACACTCGGCCACAAACCTGCTTGCGGCCAACCTTGAAATACCTGCCTACCATCGGGAACACCGTCGTCCGGATAAGCCGCAGGCGCATCCGGGGAACAAAAGCCCATCCGGCAAACACACCAACAATAAAAAAGCCCGGCATAGCCGGGCTCTGGCAGTACAGCCCGCAGGCTGCCGCCGTATCAGTCTGCCTGGCGGCGGCTACGGATAGCCTTGACTTCGTCGGCGCGCACGTCGGCGGCCAGCTTGTCCAGTACGCCGTTAACGAATTTGTGGCCGTCGGTGCCGCCAAAGGTTTTGGCGATTTCGATGGCTTCGTTGATGATGACCGGGCACGGGGTTTGCGGGTGCGAGATCAGCTCGAAAGCGGCCATCAGCATGATGGCGCGCTCTACCGGGCTGACTTCGGCAGCGTCGCGCTCGTAGTAAGGCACCAGGTATTTGGACAGATCAGCGGCATCGCGCAGCACGCCAAACAGGATTTCGCGGAACAGGGCTTCGTCGGCTTTGACGAAGTAGTCGTTTTCGCGCAGGTGCTTTTCAATCAGCGATGCCGGGCGGTCGGCATTCAGCTGCCACTCGTAAATACCCTGTACGGCATATTCACGGGCGCGGCGGCG
>JAIXTB010000069.1 GCA_027484385.1 Neisseriaceae bacterium
CCAGCGCGCTGCCCGCCGCAGAACGCGACAGCTTTGCCAAACAAGCCAGCCAGCACTGGCAGGGGTACCACACCAACCTGCTGTCGGCCATCAAGATTGCCGAAACCTCGCCAGAAGACGCGCTGTCCATCCCCGAAGAAGCCTACAAGATGAGCCTGCAGCCCTTGGCTAGCCTGATCGACCAGCGCCTGGTGTCGGAACGCCAGCTGCTGGCACAGGCCGAAACCGCCATGCAGGGCGCGCTCAGCCGGCTGGTGATGCTGGTACTGGGCCCGCTGGGCCTGGCCAGCGTGATTGTGGTGCTATCGCAAATCCTGCTGGCACGCCGGCTAAAAGGGCAGATTGCCGCCATGCAGCGTGCGGCCGACCAGCTGGGCGAAGGCGACCTGGCCGCCCGCCTGCCGGTAAGCGGTGCCGACGAGCTGTCGCAAGCCGCCCGCCATATCAACCGTTTTCTGGACAAGCTGGCCACCCTGCTGGCCACTGTGCGCAGTACCGCCGCGCAGAGCGAACACGAGGCACGCAGCATTCTGGCGCTGACCGGCCAGGTGATCACCGTGACGCAGCAGCAAGCCGACAAGGCTGAAAACACCCGAGCCGCCGCAGGCCAGATTGCCGGTAGCAACCAGCGCATCAGCCTGGCCCTGCAACAGGCCATAAGCCAGGCCGATAGCGGCAGCGAGCGCACCGGCCACGCCCGCAGCCTGGCCACCGGCACTGCCGACACCCTGCACAAGCTGTCCGTGCGCCTGCAAGGTGGCGTCAACGACGCCGAACAGCTCAAAACCGCCATCCGCGACATTGCCCAGATCAGCACCCTGATTCGCGATGTGGCCGAGCAAACCAACCTGCTGGCGCTGAACGCCGCCATCGAGGCCGCCCGCGCAGGCGAAGCAGGCCGCGGCTTTGCCGTGGTGGCAGACGAAGTGCGCAAGCTGTCCGAGCGCACCGAAAGCGCCACGGCGCGCATCTTCGACACCCTGTTGCGGGTCGAGTCCGCCAGCCAGGCGCTGGCCGCTACCATGAGCGAAGCCCACCAGGCTGGCGAACACAGCATCGGCGCGCAAGAAACACTGAACAACGCGCTACTGCAAGCCGACCAGGCCATGTCGGCCTTCCGCCAGGCCATGAAAGACATCGAAGAAGCGCGCCAGGCACAGCACACGGCCAGCGACAATATCGTGAGCCAGGGCGACGAAGTGGCCACGCTGGCGGCCGGTATCTTTGGCCAGATGCAAACCCTGGCCCCGGCCATGGGCCGCCTCACCGACGCCTCGCAGCAGTTGAACCAGGACTTGGCGTGGTTCCGCACCCAGCCGCAGGCCCAGGTTGGCCGCACACAGCCCCCAGCCCTGCCGGGCGATCGCCACGCCCTGGGTGCCGCCGCCTGAGTCACCCACCTTGACCTGCACAATAAAAAAACCGGCCAGCGCAAGCTGACCGGTTTGTCGTCTTGGCGACCTGGCTGTCTTACAGCACGGCCAGCGCGGCGTCGTAGTTCGGCTCGTCGGCGATCTCGGCGACCAGCTCGCTGTGCAGCACCTGATCGTTTTCGTCCAGTACCACCACGGCACGGGCAGTCAGGCCGGCCAGCAGGCCGGAAGCCAGCTTCACACCGTAAGCCTCGGCAAAAGCCGGGTTGCGGAAGGTAGACAGGTTGGCCACGCCCTCGATGCCCTCGGCACCGCAGAAACGCTTCTGCGCAAACGGCAGGTCGGCAGAAATGCACAGCACCACCACGCCATCACGGGCGGCGGCTTTTTCGTTGAACTTGCGTACCGAGGTGGCGCAGGTCGGGGTATCTACCGACGGGAAAATGTTCAGGATCTTTTTCTTGCCGGCAAAGGCCGCCAGGCCCACGTCGGACAGGTCACCAGCAGTCAGGGTAAAAGCCGGGGCGGCGCTGCCTGCGGCCGGCAGGGTACCGGCTACGTCTACAGGGTTGCCTTTCAGGGTAACGGTTGCCATTGCATGTTTCCTTTGGGTAAGAACAGTGGGTAATGCCCAGAGTGTGGGGCAAGCTGGCGAAATTTCAACCCCGCTGATAGCAGGGTTGGCCGCATTGGCCTTGCAATGACCCGGGCCAGCGCGGCCGCCTGGCATCTGGCACGTTGCCCTGCCAGCGCAATCGTTAAACGATCTTGCACCGGCGCTTAGGGCTGCGCCTCGTCCGGCAGGGACAAGCCCAGCTCGGCCAGCACCTCGCGTGCGGCACGGAAAGCCTCTACCGCCGCCGGCGCACCGGCGTACACCGCGCAGTGCAGCAGTGTTTCGCGGATTTCTACCAGGCTGGCGCCGTTATTGATGGCGCCGCGGATATGGCCTTTCAGCTCTTGGCTGCGGCCCAATGCGGCCAACATGGCGCAGGTCAGCAGGCTACGGGTTTTCAGGTCGATACCGTCGCGCTGCCAGGTACTGCCCCAGGCGTGTTCGTTCAGCCAGTCTTGCAGCGGGCGACTGAAACCGTCCAGATCGCTCATCGCCCGCGTGGCAAACGCCTCACCCATCACCTGGGTGCGCCGCGCCAGCCCGGCCTGTTTGTCTTGCTCGCTCATGCTTTCACTCCTGTTAACAGAGGGGCTACTTGCCAGCCCGCGTGGCCAGCACCACGCCCGATAGTATCAGCCCGATACCGGCCAGGTGGTACCACTGCAGCGCCTCGCCCAGAAACAGCATGGACAGCACGGCACCGAAGCCGGGCATCAGGTGGATGAACATGCCGGCACGCGCCGCGCCCACGCGGGCGACGCCCAGGTTGTAAAAATAGTAGGCCGCCACCGACGGCAATGTGCCGACGTAGGCAAAGGTGGCCAGTGTGCCGGTGGTCAATGGGGTGTGGCGGCCGCTGGCCAGCTCGGCAGCAAACAGCGGCGCAATGCCTAGCAAGCCGATAGCCACCAGTACGGTCAGCAAGCCGATGCGGTCCAGCGTGGCAGGCAGCGGCTTGAGCAGCAGGGTGTACAGCGCCCACGCCACCATGGCCAGAAACACCACCGCGTCGCCACGGTTGATATCCAGTGCGGCCAACCTGTGCCAGTCGCCGTGCGCCACGATGAACAGCACGCCAATAAAGGAAATACCTACCGCCAGCGCCTGGCGCAGGCCGATCTTCATGCCGAAAAACAGCGCGCCAAACAGCACGATCAGGATAGGAATAAAGGAATTGAGCAGCACCGCATTGGTAGCGGCGGTGTACTGCAGCCCCCAGTAGGCCAGCGAGTTGAAGCCGGTCACCCCCAGCAGCGCCAATAACAGCAGGCGGCGCCAGTGCGGCAGCCACAGCGCACGCTGCTGCCAGGCCGGGCGCAGGCCGAACGGCAGCAGCAAGCACAGGGCAATGGCCCAGCGGGCAAAGGAAAGGGTCATGGGGGCGACACTGGCGTGCATGGCGCGGGCCAGCACAAAATTGCCCGACCAGAACAGGGCGGTCAGCGTCAGCAGCAGGTACGCAATACGAGGTGATGTCGATTTCATGAAAGCACCATGCCATGCGCCGTGCCGCCAGACAAGCCGGGGCGGCGCAACAAACTGTTCCCATAAAAAAACCGGGGCAGGTGCCCCGGTAAGACAATGGCCAGGCCGCACAGCCCAAAGCGACGGTCCCCTGCTGTGCGGCTGGTAAAACGCGTTAACCTGCCTGCGTTTGCGGCTGGCTGGTGCTGTGCTTGAGTGTATGCTGCGGCGCGACAAACTGCGGCAGCAGCGAACCCAGCAGCATACCCAGCACGCTCATCAACAAGCCCGCCAGTTGGGGTGGCCAGAAATCGGTATCCGCGGCAGTCAGCTCCAGTGGAATCCAGGTGCCCAGGCCCAGGATAATCGCCAGCATGGCGCCCTGCGTGGTGGCACGCTTCCAGAACAAGCCAGCAGCCAGCGGCACAAAGGCCGCCACCAGGGTGACTTTGTAAGCATTACCCACCATTTCGTAGATGGATGCATCGGAATACAGCGCAAACAGCGTGGTACCCACCGCACACACCAGAATGGCACCGCGGGTGGCCAGCAGGAACTCGCGGTCGCTCATCTTGGGC
>JAIXTB010000141.1 GCA_027484385.1 Neisseriaceae bacterium
TCAAAGTCACCGTGGGTGGCAGCACGCAAGACATCGTGGTTAGCGCCACCGACAAAGCCAACGGCTATGTCAGCGCCACCACGCCGCTACCAGCCGACGGCAGCACCCTGAGCGTCAGCGCCGTCATCGTCGACAAAGCCGGCAACAGTAGCGCGCCAGGCAGCGACAGCGCCATCGTCGACCTGACCGGCCCGGCGCTCACCGCCCAGCTCGACCCGAGCAGCGACAGCGGTACGCCAGGCGATGGCATCACCAACGACACCACGCCAACCATCAGCGGCACCGGCAACCCGGGCGACAGCATCAAAGTCACCACCCCGACCGGTGAAGTGCTCACCACCACCGTCAAACCGGACGGCAGCTGGAGCGTCACCCCGACGCAGCCGCTGCCAGAAGGTGCGGCCAACATCCCCGTGGTCGCCACCGACCCGGCCGGCAACACCACCAACGCCAGCGTGCCGTTGACCATTGATAGCGGTGTGCCCAACGGCGGCAATGCGCCGACCGTTACCATCGCCGAAGATGCCAACAACGACGGCTACATCAACGCCAGCGAAGCCCAAGGTCCGGTTGACCTCAAAGTCGCCTTCGACCCGAGCCAAGTCGAGGTCGGCGACACCGTCAAAGTCACCGTGGGTGGCAGCACGCAAGACATCGTGGTTAGCGCCACCGACAAAGCCAACGGCTATGTCAGCGCCACCACGCCGCTACCAGCCGACGGCAGCACGCTGAGCGTCAGCGCCGTCATCGTCGACAAAGCCGGCAACAGCAGCGCGCCAGGCAGCGACAGCGCCATCGTCGACCTGACCGCACCAGCTCTCACCGTCAATGCGCCTGATAACAGCGCCGATAGCACGCCGACCATTACGGGTACCAGTAATGTGCCTGCCGGTACGGTAGTAAGCCTGGTAGTAACTGACAGCTCTGGTACGGTGCAAACCCTGAGCGCTACCGTGCAGCCTGGTGGTAGCTACAGCGTAGACGTACCGGTAGCAATGAAAGACGGCAACTTCACCGTGACTGCGTCGGTGAAAGACCCGGCGGGTAACCCTGCCTCAGCCAGCGACAATGGCAGCCTGGATGCCTTGGCGGGTGCGATTGCTGTACAAGCCACTGTGGACAACGCTAACCGCCAGCTTGATATCACGGGGACCACGGTGGATGTGGTGCCGGGGCAGCAGGTGGCACTGAAAGTACAGGATCAGTTTGGCAACGTAGTAAACACCACGGCCATTGTGCAGCCGGATGGTAGCTACAGCGTGCAAGACCTGGATGTGAGCAGCTTGCAGGATGGCGCGCTAACCACCACAGCCAGTGCGGTAGACCGCAATGGCGCTACACGCGTGGCAAATGATCTGGACCAGCTGGATGTATTCAATACCGCACCAGTCAATACCACCCCGGGTGCGCAAACGTTGCTGGAAGATAGCACCAAGGTGGTTGCTGGCTTGGCGATTAGCGATCCTGATGCAGGTAGTGGTGTGATGACCGTGACCTTGTCTGTCACCCATGGTGTATTGAATGTTGTAGCGGGTTCTGCCGGAATCAGCGGCAATGGCACTGCATCTGTCCAGCTTACCGGGACGGTGACGGTGATTAACGCCACACTGGCAACTGCCGGGGCTGTTACTTACGTACCAAAAGCCAATTACAACGGCAGCGATGCACTCACCATCAGCACAAACGACAATGGCAATACCGGTTTGGGTGGGGCGCTGACGGACGTTGATACGGTTCCCATTACTGTTGTGTCGGTCAATGACGCACCGGATGGCGCCGATAAAACCATTCAGGTATCAGAAGGTGGGGTATATACCTTCAAGCTGTCGGACTTTGGTTTTATCGACCCTAACGACACCCCAGCCAATGCTTTCCTGAATGTGACGATCGACACCGTCCCAGGGAATGGCGTGTTGTTCATGGACTCGGATGGTGACGGTGCATACAGCGTTGGCGAGGAGCTGGCTGCGGGGCAACTGGTAGGTGCTTCCACTATTAACGCCGGTGAGCTGAAATACTATTCGGCGCTGGGTAATACCACGGATGACACGTTTGCCTTCCGTGTGCGTGATAACGGTGGTTTGGCCAATGGTGGCAAGAATACAGACCAAGCGGCCAACCAGTTCACAATGGACGTTGTGCCATTGCCAGTTGTTACCGTTGCTGCACCCGATAACACCCGGGATACCACGCCAACCATCACGGGTACTAGCAACCAGCCTGCAGGCAGCGTCATCACGATCAAAGTAACGGACAGTGCCGGTGCGGTACAAAACCTGACAGCCACTGTGAAAGCGGATGGTACGTACAGCGTAGATGTAACAACCGCTCTGCCAGATGGTGCCTACACCGCTGTAGCCAGCAGCAGCAATGTGCTGGGCGACAGTACATCAGCTACCGACAGCGGTAATGTCGATACTGTACCTCCACCGCTCACCGCTAAACTCGACCCGGCCAGCGACAGCGGCACGCCAGGTGATGGCATTACCAACGACACCACGCCGACCATCAGCGGTACCGGCAATCCAGGCGACAGCATTAAAGTCACCACCCCGACCGGCGAAGTGCTCACCACCACCGTCAAACCTGATGGCACCTGGAACGTCACCCCGACGCAGCCGCTGCCAGAAGGTGCGGCCAACATCCCGGTGGTCGCCACCGACCCGGCCGGCAACACCACCAACGCCAGCGTGCCGGTCACCATCGATACCACCGGCCCTGCGCTGACCGCCAAACTCGACCCGGCCAGCGACAGCGGCA
>JAIXTB010000061.1 GCA_027484385.1 Neisseriaceae bacterium
CGCTAAGACTTGATTAAGGTTTCAAGCTGGTATGATACCGGAAAAGAACCCGTCACGGCCGACTGGTGTGTGTTCCCGTCGTGCCTTATCACTAGAGAAAACCATATGGCAGAGCAGATTTTTTCGTATACCGAGGCCGCACTGGAAGCCATTGCTGCCCGTATGCTGGCGCTGGCCCAGGCTGGCGGCGCTACCGCAGCTGAAACCGATGTCTCCGAGGGCTGCGGGCAGAATGTGTCGGTACGCTTGGGCGAGGTGGAAACCATTGAATATAACCGCGACAAAGGTGTGTCGCTGACGGTGTATCTGGGCCAGAGAAAAGGCCACGCCAGCACTTCTGATTTTTCTGACAAGGCGCTGGCGGATACGGCCGCTGCCGCCCTGAATATTGCCCGCTATACCGCCGAGGACGACTGCGCTGGCCTGGCAGACCCCGAGCTGTTACTGAAGGCTGGCAATCGTCGTGACCTGGACCTGTACCACCCTTGGGATTTGCCGGTAGAGCAGGCTATTGCGCTGGCGCGCCAGTGCGAGGACGTGGCGCGTGGTGTGGATGCCCGCATCAGCAACTCGGAAGGTGGCACCGTAGCTACGCATGCTACGCGCCACTGCTATGCCAACAGCCATGGTTATAGCGGCAGCCTGACTACCTCGCGCCATAGCCTGTCTGCGTCGGTGGTGGCATCCGGCGCCAACAGTATGCAGCGCGACTACTGGTACAGCACGGCCCGCCATCCGGCGGATCTGCTGTCGGCAGAAGAGGTTGGCCGCATCGCCGGCGAGCGCGCCGTGCGTCGCCTGGATGGCCGCCGTGTGAAAACCGGCCAGTACCCGGTGCTGTTCGAGGCGCCGGTAGCAGGTAGCCTGCTCAGCCACCTGGTGCAGGCGGTAAGCGGTGGCAGCCTGTACCGTAAATCCAGCTTCCTGCTAGACAGCCTGGGCCAACAGGTGGCTGCGCCCTTGTTGAATATCAGCGAAGACCCGTTTGTGTTGCGTGGCCTGGCCAGTGGCTGCGCCGACGACGAAGGGGTGGCGACCACAGCGCGACAGTTTGTGCAGGGCGGTGTACTGCAAGGCTACTTCCTGGGCAGCTACTCGGCCCGCAAGCTGGGCATGCAAAGCACCGGCCACGCGGGCGGTGCCCATAACCTGGTCGTGCAGCCTACCTTGACCGGCGGCCTGACTGCCTTGCTGGCACGCATGGGTACCGGCCTGCTGGTGACCGAGCTGATGGGGCAGGGCATCAATATGGTCACCGGCGATTACTCGCGCGGCGCCAGTGGCTTCTGGGTAGAAAACGGCGTGATTGCCTACCCGGTAGAGGAGCTGACCATTGCCGGCAACCTGCGCGACATGCTGCAGGGCATCGATGCCATTGGTGACGATATCGATTACCGTGGCAGCCGCCACATGGGCTCGGTACTGCTGGGCAATATGATGGTGGCGGGCGAGGCGTGACGCCAGCCTACTGGACGCAGGCTTGCGCCGAGCTGTCACAGCGCAGCCCGGCGCTGGCTGCCTTGATTGCGCAGTACCCCGCCAGCGTGCTGAAAACACGGGGTGAGCCCTTTGAGACGCTGCTGCGCGCCATCGTCGGTCAGCAGATTTCCATTGCAGCTGCCGATGCCATCTGGGCCAGGTTGGCCGCACTGCTCGACACCACCAGCCCGTTGGCCGTGGTGGCTGCCCAGCCCGATGCGCTGCGGGCAGTGGGGTTTTCACTGCGTAAAGTAGAGTATGCGCAGGATCTGGCGCGGCATTTTCTGGATGGTCGCATCGATCCTGCACGCTTTGATGCGCTGGACGATGAAAGCATCATCCGCGAGCTGGTGGCCGTGCGCGGCATTGGCCGCTGGACGGCAGAAATGTACCTGATCTTTAACCTGTGCCGCCCGGATGTCTGGCCGGTAGATGATATCGGTCTGCAAAAAGCACTGGTGGTCATTCACGGCTTGCCGGCACGCCCTGCCTTGGCTGAATTGCGGCAGATGGGCGAGGCCTTTCGCCCGTGGCGCAGCGTGGCTACCTGGTATTTGTGGCGCATGCTGGACCCGGTAGAAGTGCAGTACTAGCGCACAAACACTGCCGTATCGCTGCCGGTGTTCCATACTCAAAGCAAAACAGGGAGCGAGAGATGGAGAAGCCTATCGTCGGGCTGGTGCTGGCAGGTGGCGGCGCACGGGCAGCCTATCAAGTGGGGGTGTTGATGGCGGTGGCGCACATGCTGCCGCGCGATCATGGCAACCCGTTTCCCATCATTAGCGGCACCTCGGCCGGCGCCATTAATGCGGTAGGGTTGGCCGCAGGGTCCATGCATTTTCGCCGTGCCACCGCGTTTCTGGCCAAGATGTGGAAAGGCCTGCATGTAGAGCAGGTGTACCGGGCGGATTGGCCTTACTTTGCACGCGCTTTTCTGGCGTGGGGGGGCTCGGTACTGACGGGTGGCAAGCTGGTGCACAACCCGGCTAGCCTGCTGGATAACAGCCCGCTGCGCGAGCTGCTTAGCCAGGCGGTCAATTTTGATGGTGTCTCGCGGGCGGTGCAAAGCGGCGATCTGCGTGCGCTATCCCTAACGGCGTCTTGTTACACCACAGGGCAATCGGTCAGCTTTTTTGAAGGGCACGATGATATCGACGAGTGGCACCGCTACCAGCGTCTGGGCGTGCGCGAGTCTATCGGGGTGGACCATCTGATGGCGACCTCGGCCATCCCTATCGTTTTTCCTGCCGCCACCATCCATGGCCGTTTCTACTGTGATGGTGCCATCCGCCAGATGGCGCCCCTGTCGCCAGCCTTGCATCTGGGGGCGGAAAAACTTTTTGTCATTAACCTGAATACCGAGAACCGGCCACGGCCAGAGCGGCGATTGGTTGGTGATCGCCCCTCGCTGGCCATGATCTTTGGCCATTTGCTCAATAGCATCTTTTTTGACAGTATGGCCACCGATATGGAGCGCCTTAGCCGGGTGAACCATACCGTTTCCTTGCTGGACGAGCAGGTTCTGTGCAGCGGCCGTACGGCGCTCAAGCGTGTGGAGGTGCTGAATATCTCGCCTAGTGTGTCGCTGGAAGCCATTGCCTTCAAGCACGTTAAAAACTTTCCGCCTGCCATGCGCTTTCTCATGCGGGGCGCTGGTGCCATGCGCCAGCGTGGTTCGGTGTTGGCGAGCTATCTGTTGTTTGACCCGGCGTATGGTAAGGAGTTGATTGACCTAGGCTACAAAGATGCCATGGCCAGGCAGGGCGAAATACTGAATTTTCTACAAAAAACATAGTCTGCTACGGTGCGGGTGTTTTGCACCGCTATTTTTAAGGGGGTTGTAATGCGTTTATCCAGACGGCAGGGTTTTGCCGCAATTGCGGCAATGTGTGCCGCATCCATGGGCTTTGCCTTGTATGCCCAGCATGTCATGGGCCTGGAGCCCTGCCCGTTGTGTGTTTTTCAGCGCGTGGGTGTTATTTCTACGGGTGTATTGGCCGGGTTGTTTGCCCTGGTGAACCCGCAAAGGTTGGCCGCAAAGCTTGCTGCGCTTTTAGTGGCGCTTGCCGCGCTGGCGGGGGGGCTGGTGTCGGGCTGGCATGTGTACCTGCAGCATCTGCCAAAAGACCAGGTGCCGGCGTGCGGGCCAGGGCTGGATTTCATGCTGGAAACTTTGCCGCTTACCCAGGTGCTGAATACCGTGTTCAAAGGCAGTGGTGAATGTGCCGAGCTGGGCTGGACCTTTCTTGGTCAGTCCATGCCGGTGTGGACCGGCCTTTTGTTCGTTGTGCTGATTTCGATGGCGCTGTGGAATGGCTGGCGTAAAGCCTGATCCGGTTTGTTGTTGCAACACAAGCATAGCCAGCCCCATGTGGGCTGGCTTTTTCATGCGCGGCGTTTGGTGGCGGGGTAGGGCTGAAATGAAAAAAGCCTTCCGAAAGGAAGGCTTTTAAAGCGTTGGCGGAGCGGACGGGACTCGAACCCGCGACCCCCGGCGTGACAGGCCGGTATTCTAACCAACTGAACTACCGCTCCAACCGTAAAACGGTGGTGGGCGTTGACGGAGTCGAACCGCCGACATTCTGCTTGTAAGGCAGACGCTCTACCAACTGAGCTAAACGCCCGAAATCTTCGGTACTGCAAATTGTAAGTTGGCGGAGCGGACGGGACTCGAACCCGCGACCCCCGGCGTGACAGGCCGGTATTCTAA
>JAIXTB010000030.1 GCA_027484385.1 Neisseriaceae bacterium
CTGCGCCAGCGCCAGCGCCAAGCCGGTTTTGCCGGAGGCGGTGGGGCCCATCAGCAGGATGGCGCGGTGGGGAAAAGTCATCGGGTAGCCAGGTGCAAAATAAAGGCCGCTATTGTCGCACAAGGCGCCAAAAGAAAAAGCCGCACCAGGCGGCTTTTTGCAGTGTGTTTCTGGCGCTACATCACCAGTTTGGCACCGATCAATACCATCATGATGGCCAGGGCGGGGCGCAGCCATTGCTCGGCCACGCGGCGCGTCATGTGGCTACCCAGCCAGATACCCGGCAGCGAGCCCACCAGCAGCTGGCCCAGCAAGCCGTAGTCCATATTGCCCATGCTGGCGTGGCCCAGGCCAGCCACCAGGGTAAGCGGTACCGCGTGCGCGATTTCGGTGCCCACCAGCCGTGCGGTAGGCAGCAGTGGATAAAGTGCAAAAATGGCCAGCGTGCCCAGGGCACCGGCGCCAATCGAGCTCAGCGTCACGATGACGCCCAGGACCACGCCGGTAGCGATGGTGGCTTTTACCGGTACATAGCCCTCTGGGCGCGGCGGGCTGATGCGCGCCAGCTGTTTCAGGATGAACGGTTTGAACAAGATGGCCACAGCCGTCAGCATCAGCGCAAAACCCAGCGTGACCTTGATAACCTTGTTGATATGGGCAGTTTCCAGCTGCAAGAAGTGCAGCACGGCAACGGTCAGCAGCGCGGCGGGCACGCTGCCCAGCGCCAGCAGGCGGGTAATGTGCCAGTCGATGTGCTTTTGCTTGTGGTGTACCCACACGCCGCCCATCTTGGTGATACAGGCATACAGCAAGTCTGTACCGACGGCGGTGGCAGGGTTGATGCCGAACCACAGCAGGATAGGCGTCATCAGCGAGCCACCGCCCACGCCGGTCAGGCCCACGATAAAGCCCACTGCCAAACCTGCAATCACATAGCCCAAGTCCATGGGGCACCCTTCGGTATTGTCTGACGAGGGGCCATGCTAACCGAAGGGTTTATTCGTCTTTAGACGAATTTCATGGTTAGTTATTCAAAAAGTGAATAAAGAAAATGCCAGCCAGCCGGCTTGTCTCTTGCCCGGCTGGCTGGCGGAGGGGCTACTGCGGCAGCTGGCTCGCCCAGTCTTGCAGGGCTTGCAGGATGGTGTGCTGCGCAGGTGTGGCGTTAGCGGCCAGGGTGGCCAGCTCTTGCTGGAAACTGGCATGGCTGCGCCCGCCAGGTTGGCCGCTGTGCAGCTTTTGCTGGCACCATTGGCGCCAATGCTGGGCTTCTTCCGCGCTCAGGCTGTGCGGAAAGTTACGCGCGCGGTAGCGCCACAGCAGGCGTGTGAGCTGGCTGTCTTCAAATGCCGGCCGCTCGGCGGCCAGCTCCGCGGCGGATAGCTGTTGCAGCCGGTTCAGGATGCGGCGGTCGTTATAGCTGACAAAGCCGCCATACAGGTTTTCATCGACGTCGGGTGTCTCGCCCGTCTCGCGGCGGAACACGGCTTTCCATACCGGCGTCAGGTCGGGCAGGGCGGCGGCGTAGGTGGCGTGTTGCAGAGCCAGCTCCTTGTCTATGCCCAGCTCGGCGGCACGCGCGTCGCTCAGTACCGCCAGCTTGTTGCACACAAAGGGCGATTTATTGACGTGGATGCTCTTGAGCGGCAGGCGGCTGACGCCTTCCGGCAAATCGGCACTGCGGGTAAACAGGCGCAGGCGGATGTCTTCTGGCGAGAGCCCTGCCAGCTGGCGCGGGTCGTGCGCCAGGTCCCAGACCAGTACCTCGTTCTTGTTGCTCGGGTGGTCTGCCACCGGCCACACAATGGCCACATTGCCGCGCTCGCTGCCAAACATGCCGGATACGTGTACCAGCGGCTGCGGTGCGTGCTGGCTGAGCTGGTGGCGTACCGCGTCTTTCTTGCGCAGGTCCAGGCAAAAGTCGAACAGCTTGGGCTGGCGCTGGCGGATCAGCCGCGCCAGGGCAATGGTGGCGCGCACGTCGGACAGCGCGTCGTGCGCGGCCTCGTGCGCCAGACCGTTGGCCGCCGTGAGGTGCTCCAGCTTGAAGCTGGGCAGGCCGTTGTCGTGGCGCGGCCACTGTATGCCTTCCGGGCGCAGCGCGTAGGTGGTGCGCACCACGTCCAGCAGGTCCCAGCGGCTGCAGCCGTGTTGCCACTCGCGCGCATACGGGTCTTTCAGGTTGCGCCACAGCAGGTAGCGCGTGACTTCGTCGTCAAAGCGGATGGAGTTGTAGCCCACGCCGATGGTGCCCGGCTGCCCCAGCTCGCGCTCGATGGCGGCGGCAAACTGGTGCTCCGGTACGCCCAGCTCGGCGCAGCGTTGCGGCGTAATGCCGGTAATCAGGCAGGCTTCGGGCGAGGGCAGGAAGTCTGGTGTGGGCTGGCAATACAGCATGACCGGCTCGCCGATTTCGTTTAACTCGCTATCGGTGCGAATGCCGGCAAACTGCGCCGGGCGGTCGCTGCGTGGCACGGCGCCGAAGGTTTCGTAGTCGTGCCAGAAAAAAGTGGTCTGAGTCATGGCGGGGCGGGCGGGCGTAAAAGGCGATTGTCCCACCGTGGCCGCTGGCGGCCAAGCTGGCGTCGTGCAGCACGGGTGGGGGGGGGCGCAAAGGGCGAGCCTGGCTGGCGCGATGCCTGCTGCCTGGTGGCTGTGTTTGTACAGAATGCGGCTGCGTTGCCGGTTTTTGCATTTTCGTTTTGCAACATATCCGAACGCCGTGGTGTGTTCATGTGAACATCCATTGCAAGCTGGCAGGCTATGCGCCTTGCGGACGGTATAGGGATATTTCGTGCTGGATAATGCGTGGCGGCTGGCAGAATGCCGAGCATATCGGGTATGGGGTGTAAAGCGCAGCGTGGGGATGATAGGTGCTAAGTGGCTGATTTTGCAGTGCCAGGACGGCGGGCAAAAAAATGCGCGGGGTTTGATGCCCGCGCCAAGTCTACAAAGGAGAAATAGAGGAGAAACTATCAAGAAGCAATTGCTGCATCTCAACGAGAACGGATTATCCAGACCTCGCTGGGCAGTGTCAATGTATACAATTTACAAAAGCGCAAAAAATATAACATTTGGTCGCGCATTAGATACATTGAATGTTCGAAGGTGAAAATCGAGCGCTTGCTTGTTATTGTCATGTGGCAAAGCTTGTGGCGCACGGGCCTGCTTTGGCGGCGTTTGTCTGCCATGCCCCTGCGCTAATCTGCATTTTGCACCGGTTACGGGCTCGCCCTTGCTGCCCGCCTGTGCGAAAATACCGTCTTTGCCCATCCCACCGGTTGTCAGCAATGAGCGATATCAGCCCTGTTTTGCCCGATCCGCGTCAGTACCCCGAATCTTCTCCTTCTAATATGTTGATCCACTACGCGCAGTCCATTGCGAATGCACGTACTGAAGACGACCGCGCCATGTGGCAGGACTCTCTGCGTGCCGCGCTACTGGAGATGCTGGAGCGTGAAGAGCTGCTGTCGCTGTCGGTAGCGCTGGCGATGGTGACCTCGCAGCAAACCTACCAGATCCTGTGGGATGCCCTGCGCGATGCCGCCGAGCGCCCGGATAGTGGCCGCCACGCGGTGGTCTTTGCCGTGCCGGTGGTGCTGGTGGTGGGTAGCAAGAACAAAGTCACGCTGCCGGAGCGCATTGCCGATGTGGACGGCCTGAATGGTCTGTTCCGCCAGCATGGCCTGTTTGCGCCAGGGGCCGAGGTGTTCCTGTCTGGCAAACTGCTGCACCCGGATGCCATTGTCGACATTTCGTCGGCACAGATTTACCGCTATACCCGCCAGCTGGCCGATGCGGCCCGTGGCCTGCCGCTGGACCTGCCGGCCGCGGCCATTACTGCCAAGGACGAAGGCGTGTTCCTGCGCTACCTGCTGGGCGTGGCCATCCAGGAAGACGGCGCAGCTGCCCCCGTGAAGCTGGGTGGCAGCGTGGGCGCCTGGGGTGTGCCGCTGATGAAGTTCCTGGGCGAGCAGCTCAAGACCGACGGCGTGACGCTGTTCCCGATTCCGCGCCCGCCCATGCCGCTGATGCAAGCCATTGCTGCGGCCAACCATGCCCGGCTGGAGGTGGCGCTGCAGGTGTTTGCCAGCAGCCAGATCCGCCTGTTGCGTGATCAGGGGCAGGAGCCGGTAGCAGTGGTGTCCGCCCACGAAAACGGCGAGCTGCACTTTACCGTGTCGGCTGCCGGTAACGAAAAAGACTGGGGTGGCTTTGTGTGGCCGCTGGCCGCGCAGGATGTGGTAGCCCAGATCGAAACCAGTTTCCGCCTGCTGATGGCCGAGTGCCAGGTAAGCGATGTGCGGCTGGTGCCGGATGTGCAGCCGGAAAGCCGTGATGGCATCCCGCTGTTTTTCACCGCAGACGACTGGCCGGTAAGCCAGACCCTGCAGTAAGACAACAGAATGGCGAAGGAACATGAATCTAATTCATTGTTTCTTCGCCATTTGTTCATTTCGGCCGGTGGCCGTAATGCGCTAGAATTTTTTCATCCATAACCCTTTGATGGAATTGTCGACGATGTTTGCAGATATCAAGATTGCCCAGTACGACCCGGAACTTGCCGCCGCCATGAGCGAAGAAGTTGTCCGCCAGGAAGATCACATCGAGCTGATCGCCTCGGAAAACTACACTAGCCCGGCCGTCATGGAAGCCCAGGGTTCCCAGCTGACCAACAAGTACGCCGAAGGCTACCCGGGCAAGCGCTTCTACGGCGGTTGCGAGCACGTTGACGTGGTAGAGCAGCTGGCCATCGACCGCGTTAAGCAGCTGTTTGGCGCCGAGTACGCCAACGTACAGCCGCACTCCGGTTCGCAAGCCAACCAGGCGGTGTACTTCTCCATCCTGAAGCCGGGCGACACCATCATGGGCATGAACCTGGGTCACGGTGGTCACCTGACACACGGTTCCCCGGCCAACCTGTCCGGCAAAATGTTCAACATCGTGGCTTACGGTCTGAACGAAAACGAAGAGATCGACTACGACGACATGGAGCGCGTAGCGCTGGAAACCAAGCCGAAGCTGATCATCGGTGGTGCTTCCGCTTACGCCCTGCGCTTTGACTGGGCCCGCATGCGCGAAATCGCCGACAAGGTAGGCGCCTACTTCATGGTAGACATGGCCCACTACGCAGGCCTGGTGGCTGCTGGTGTGTACCCGAACCCGGTACCGCACGCCCACTTCGTGACCTCCACCACCCACAAGACCCTGCGTGGCCCGCGTGGCGGCATCATTCTGGCCAAAGCCGAGTTCGAGAAGTCGCTGAACAGCAACGTGTTCCCCACCCTGCAGGGCGGCCCGCTGATGCACGTTATCGCCGGTAAAGCCGTGGCCTTCAAAGAAGCGCTGCAGCCGGAATTCAAGACCTACCAGGAGCAGGTGCTGAAAAACGCTGCCGCCATGGCAGAAACCCTGGCTGCCCGCGGCGTGCGCATCATCTCCGGCCGTACCGAGAGCCACGTGTTCCTGGTAGACCTGCGCCCGAAAGGCCTGACCGGCAAGGCTGCCGATGCTGCCCTGAGCAAAGCGCACATCACCGTGAACAAAAACGCCATCCCGAACGACCCGGAAAGCCCGTTTGTGACCTCCGGTATCCGTATCGGCTCCCCGGCCATCACGACCCGCGGCTTCAAGGAAGAAGAGGCCCGCATCGTGGCCAACCTGGTAGCCGACGTGCTGGATAACCCGAACGACGACGCCGTACTGGCCCGCGTAGCCGAGCAGGCTACCGCGCTTGCTCGCCGCTTCCCGGTGTACGCCAAGTAATCACCCCGGCCGCGTGCGGGCGGCTGTTGTGTACAAAACACCGCGCCTTCGCTAGAAGCGCGGTGTTTTTTTGTGCTGTCGTTATGTCACGGTTTTGTCACCTGCTTGTTATAAGTTGGCCGCATCACTCTCACGCCTGATGGAATGCACCATGAAACGTTTGCTCCTGCCCCTGTTGCTGTCTGCGGCGCTGCCTGCGCTGGCCGAGCCATTTACCCTGCTGGAAACCCGCGAACCGAACATTGCGGCGCTGGAGCGCTACGACGTGCTTGCCCCATCCGTGGCCTACGCCGGCCTGGCCAAGTCTGCCTTCCCGCAAGGCTTGCCGCTGGCGGTGGGGTCCGGCCTGCGCTTCAAGGGCTATGAAAAAGCCACCTCGGCGCTCGAGTTCTGGTCGCTGACCGACCGTGGCCCCAATGTGGATTCGCCAGACGTGGCCGAGGCCGGTGGCAAGCGTGCCAGCAAGGTATTTGCTGCACCCGACTACACCCCCACCATCACCCAGCTGCGTGTGTCGCTGGCCGACAAAGCCGAGGTCATCAAGAGCCTGCCGCTGAAGCAGAACGGCCAGCCCATCAGCGGCCGCCCGCTTGCACCGGGGCAGGTCGGTGCCAGCGGTGAGCTGGGCCTGAGCGAACAGTTGGCCGCTTTGCCCTACGACGCCAACGGCCTAGACCCGGAAGGCATTGACGTGGATGCCGCCGGTAACCTGTGGATCGTGGACGAATACGGTCCTTTTATCGCCAAGGTAGACGGCAAGAGTGGCGAGATCCTGCAGCGCTACGCGCCGGGGCAGGGCCTGCCGGCCGAGCTGGCCGCACGCCAGCCCAACCGTGGCTTTGAAGGGGTGGCGGTGACGCCTGCCGGCAAAGTGGTCGCCATCGTGCAGAGCACGCTGGACGTAGACGGCAAAACCCGCCACGACGCGCTGTTTACCCGTGTTGTCGAGCTGGACCCGAAAACCGGTGCCGTGCGCCAGTTTGCCTACCCGGTGTCGACGCACTTCAAGAAAACCGGCGACATGAAGCTGGGTGACATCGTGGCGCTGTCCGATACGCTGTTTGCCGTGATCGAGCAAGGCAAAGATAAAGACAAGCGCATGCATAACGACATCGTGCTGCTGGACCTGGCGGCTGCCAGCGACATCAGCGGCAAACAGCTGGCCGATGGTCGTGCGCTGGAATATGGCGATAGCACCGCGTTGGCCACTGCGGGTGTGCAGCTGGCGCGCAAGAAAACCGTGATCGACCTGCGCGCCCTGGGCTGGACGGCAGAAAAGAGCGAAGGCCTGGCGCTGGTGGATGGCAGCACGCTGGCGGTAATCAACGATAACGACTTTGGCGTGGCCAGCGAACTGCGCGGCAGCAGCCTGAAGCTGGACGAGCTGCGTGTAGCCGGTGGCAAACTGGTAGACAAGCAGGGCCAGCCGCAAGCGGGTGCCAGCCTGGGTGTGGCTGCCAATGGCGAAGCCACCCAGCTGTGGCTCATTACCCTGCAGAAGCCTTTGAAAGAACTGATGTAATCAGGCCTGTGCCGGCAAAAAGCCCGCCCTGTAGACCGGGGCGGGCTTTTTTATGGTGGTGTGTGGTTATATGAACAGAGCTTAATATTACAAAGCCGATATTTTTGTAAGGTGTTGAAAGTAAACAAATTATTTTTGTTGCTGTACGCTGAGGCTGGCTGGGCATGCCAAATCCGGCTCATCCTCCCTTTATAATGCGGCCAACGAGGAGAGTGTGATGACCCAGCCTGAATTCAAATATCTGGAAGATTTTGTCGGTAACACCCCGCTGGTGCGCCTGAAGCACATGCCTGGCAACAGCAGTAATGTGGTGCTGGTAAAACTGGAGGGGAATAACCCCGCCGGTTCGGTAAAAGACCGCCCGGCGCTGTCCATGATTCGCCACGCCGAAGCGCGCGGCGATATCCGCCCCGGCGACACGCTGATCGAGCCCACCAGCGGCAATACCGGCATCGCGCTGGCCATGGCTGCCACCATGATGGGCTACAAGATGATGCTGGTGATGCCGGAAAACTCCAGCCAGGAGCGCGTGGATACCATGCGTGCCTACGGCGCCGAGGTGGTGCTCACGCCCAAAGAGGCCTCCATGCCGGGCGCTATCGACGAGGCGCGCCGCCTGCAGGCAGCAGGGGTTGGCCGCATTCTGGACCAGTTTGGCAACCCGGATAACCCGCTGGCGCACATCGAAGGCACCGGCCCGGAAATCTGGCGCGATACCGCCGGCACCGTGACGCACTTTGTGTCCAGCATGGGCACTACCGGCACGGTCATGGGTACCGCTACCTACCTGAAGCAGCAAAACCCGGCCATCCAGATTATTGGCGTGCAGCCGCAGCCGGGCAGCCAGATTCCCGGCATCCGCAAGTGGGAAGAAGAATACCTGCCCAAGATTTGCGACTTTTCGCGCATAGACGAGCTGCTGCTGGTGGACCAGCAAACCGCCGAAGACACGGCGCGCCGCCTGGCGCGCGAAGAAGGCATTCTGGCCGGGCCGTCGTCCGGTGGTGCCTTGGCCGTAGCCTTGCGACTTAACGAGCAATTACAGAATGCCGTGATTGTTTCTATTGTCTGCGATCGCGGCGACCGTTATCTTTCCACCGGTCTATTTTCCTGAGCGCAAGGTTGGCCGCATGCGGCCAACCTTCACCCATACCACTATGTCCCAACACGTGTTTTCGCCACCAAGCGATGGCTCCATGAGCCCGAAAGCCTGGTACCAGGCAGCCAGTCAGCAAGAAGGCTTTATCCATGATGTGGCCCAGGCCGCCGCTATCGAGCGGCTGGATGCCTTGTGGCAGGCGCTGGTGGATTTCAAGGGTAAGCGCAACCGCTTTCTGGGGCGCAGCCTGCGCAAACCGGACGTGCCGCGTGGCCTGTATTTCTGGGGCGGGGTTGGGCGCGGCAAGAGCTTCCTGATGGATGCCTTCTTTAGCTGCGTACCGTACCAGCGTAAGCGCCGCGTGCATTTCCACCACTTCATGGCCGAAATCCACAAACAGCTGCGCACGGTATCCAACGAGGCCGACCCGCTGAAAACCGTGGCGGCGCGTATTGCCAAAGACGTGCGCCTGCTGTGTTTTGACGAGTTTCATGTCAGCGATATCGCCGATGCCATGATTCTGGGGCGGCTGTTTAGCGAGCTGTTTGCGCATGGCATCATCTGCGTGATGACCTCGAACTACCCGCCGGACAACCTGTACCCCAACGGCCTGATGCGCAGCAATTTCCTGCCCACCATCGCGCTGCTCAAAGCCAATCTGGACGTGCTCAACGTGGATGGCGGCAACGACTACCGCCTGCGCGAGCTCACGCGCGAGCCCTTGTTCCATGTGCCGGCCGGTGCAGAGGCCGAGCAGAAGATGCAGGCCATGTTCGAGCGCCTGGCGGGGGCAACGCCTGAAGAAAGCCATGTGCTGAACGTGCTGGGGCGGGAGATTGCGCTAAAGCGCCACGTGCCGGGTGTGATCTGGTTCGACTTTCTGGCCATTTGTGATGGCCCGCGTGCGCAGACCGATTATCTGGAAATCGCCAGCGAATACCATACGGTGTTTGTATCGGATATCCCGAAGCTGGCCGCGCGCGACGCCGCCATGGCGCGGCGCTTTACCTGGCTGATCGATGTGTTTTATGACCATCGCGTCAAGCTGGTGGCATCGTGTGCCGTGGAGCCGGAGCAAATTTATACCGAAGGTACCCAGTCCAGCGAGTTTTTCCGCACGGCCAGCCGCTTGACCGAAATGCAGTCGCGCACCTATCTGGAGCTGCCGCATCTGGTGGATAACTTCAAGATAGGCGAAGGGGTGAGCGAGACCTGATGCCTGGGTGTGGCCCGCAAAAAAGCCGCAGCGTGTGCTGCGGCTTTTTTGCGGGCCAGGTGACTTGGCAGGTGACGGTAGCGGGCGGCTAGTGTGCGCCTGCGGGCACCAGCAGTGGCTGGTAGCCCAGTGCTTTGAGCTTGGCCATGGCTTCCTCGGCCTCGGCTCGGGTGTTGAACGGCCCCAGCTGCACACGGGTTTCGGTGCGGGCGCTGATGCCGCGTTTTTTCAGGTCGTCCAGCAGTTTTTCTGCGTTGCCCGGGCTGGCAAACAAGCCCAGCTGCACCTGGTAGCCCAGCGAGGCGCCGCCAGGGGCTGCTTTCACGGCGGGCAGTGTCGGCATGGTGGCCTTGCTGGCCGGTTGTGGCGTAGCTGGGGCCGCGGCCGGCGGCAGCTCAATCTCGCTTACCGGGCTGGTCTTGCCGCTGCTGCGCGCTACGGCCGGTGCGGGTGGCGTGGTGGCTGCTTTGGCAGCGGGGGGCGCTACAGGCGCTGTGGCTGGCTTGGCGGCTGCGGGTGTGGCGACCGGTGCGGCCGGGCCGGTGGCTTTGTTGCTGGCCGGTGCGGGGGCCGGGCTGCTGGCTTTGCCGGCCGGCGTGGCGGTGGCCATGGCTGGGGTGGCAGGGGCGGCTGTAGCGGGTAGCGGGCTGGTCTGCCCCAGGTTGGCCGCAGGTGTCTTGCCAAGGTCGGGCGTGGCGGGTGAGGGCGTGGCAATCGCCGGTGTGCTGGCGGCAGCCGGGGCGCTGCTTTCCGGTAGTTGTGCGATGACCAAGGTGGGCTCGGAGGCGGCTTCTTTATTGATGATACGGCCGGAGCTGACCGGTACGCTGGCAGGCGTGGTGTCCGGTTTCTTGCCGGATAGGCTGTCCAGTACCGGGATGGCCGCCAGGGCGATGGCCACCAGGCCTGCGGCCATGGCCAGGCGTTTTTTCAGCTCGGGGGTCATGGCTGTTGCGGAATCAGAAGTGGTGCGCGGATCGGAGGAGGGTGGATTCATCGCTGATTAAATTCTGTGCAGCAAACGCTGGTGAACACTGGTAAAATGCCGGGTTCCTCAAAATTGGGTCACTGGCAAGCCTGAAATGCGCATGCCAAGTGTAACCATTTCACTTGCAAACTGGGAGAATTTGTATGGCTATCGAACGCACTCTGTCCATCATCAAGCCGGACGCCGTTGCCAAGAACGTAATCGGTAAAATCTACGACCGTTTCGAAACCGCCGGTCTGAAGATCGTTGCCGCCAAGCTGAAACAGCTGTCCCGCGCCGAAGCCGAAGGCTTCTACGCTGTACACAAAGAGCGTCCTTTCTTCAACGATCTGGTGTCCTTCATGATCTCCGGCCCGGTAATGATCCAGGTGCTGGAAGGCGAAAACGCCATGCTGAAAAACCGCGAACTGATGGGCGCTACCGACCCGAAGAAAGCTGACGCCGGCACCATTCGCGCCGACTTCGCTGACTCCATCGATGCCAATGCCGTTCACGGTTCCGACAGCCTGGAAAACGCAGCGATCGAAATCGCTTACTTCTTTGCTGCTACCGAAGTAACCGCACGCTAATCGCCGTTTGCGGCCAACCCTGGCCGCATGCGGAACCAGTTGTACCCGGCGGCTGCCCAAGGGTGGCCGCCTTTATCCGAGATACACATGAAGACCAACCTGCTCGACTTCAACCTGAACCAGCTGACTGAACACTTTGCCGCAATGGGCGAAAAGCCTTTTCGTGCCAAGCAGATCATGCGCTGGATGCACCAGATGGGTGAGGCCGATTTTGACGCCATGACCGATATCGCCAAAAGCCTGCGTGCCAAGCTGCACGACACAGCGCTGGTAGGCATCCCGGACTTGATGGTGTCGCAGGAGTCCGAAGATGGTACCCGCAAGTGGCTGCTGGACGTTGGCACCGGCAATGGTGTGGAAACCGTATTCATCCCCGAGGATGACCGCGGCACCTTGTGCATATCATCTCAGGTAGGCTGTGCGCTGGAATGCACGTTCTGCTCTACCGGTCGTCAGGGCTTCAACCGCAACCTCAGCACCGCCGAAATCATCGGCCAGCTGTGGTGGGCCAACAAGGCCATGGGCGTGACGCCGCGTAACGAACGCGTGATTTCCAACGTGGTGATGATGGGCATGGGCGAACCGCTGGCCAACTTTGACAACGTGGTCTCCGCCCTGCAAATCATGCTGGACGATCACGCCTACGGTTTGAGCCGCCGCCGCGTGACCGTGTCCACCTCGGGCATGGTGCCGCAGATGGACCGCCTGAAAGAGGCCTGTCCGGTAGCACTGGCTGTATCGCTGCATGCCTCGAATGACCGCATCCGCGACGAAATCGTGCCGCTGAACAAAAAATACCCGCTGAAAGAGCTGATGGCAGCCTGTCAGCGCTACCTGGTCAAGGCACCGCGCGATTTCATTACCTTTGAATACGTGATGCTTGACGGGGTGAACGACAGGCCGGAACATGCTCGCGAGCTGATCGCCCTGGTGCGCGATGTGCCGTGCAAGTTCAACCTGATCCCGTTCAACCCGTTCCCGAATTCCGGTTACGATCGTTCCAGCAATAACGCCATCCGCGCGTTCCGCGAAATCCTGCAGGAAGCCGGCTTTATCGTGACCGTGCGTAAAACCCGTGGCGATGATATCGATGCTGCCTGTGGCCAGCTGGCCGGGCAGGTGCAGGACAAGACGCGGCGCCAGGAAAAGTGGATCCGCATTGCAGAGGATAAAGGCTGATGAATAAGACACGTATCCTGGCTGGTTTGCTGGCGGCGCTGTGCGCTGCCCAGATGGCGTTGGCTGCAGCCCCGCCGCGCGAACTGGCCGAGATGCGTGCCCAGCTGGCTATCGAGTACATGCGCTACGGCAATATGCGTGTGGCGCTGGAAAACGCCGATCAGGCCATTGCCCTAGATCCCGGCTTTCAGGCCGGCTATCTGGCCCGTGCGCTGATCTACATGCAGCTCAGGGTGGATGGCGAGGCCGAGGCGTCGTTTCGCAAAGCGTTGTCCATTCAGGCCAGCAACCCGGAAGTCAACAATAACTACGGCTTGTTCCTGTGCAACCGCCGCCGCTTTGACGAAGCCCTGGCGCGGTTTGATCAGGCTTTGGCCGACCCGTTTTTCTCTGCCCCTCACACTGCGCTGATCAACAAGGCTATCTGTCTGGGACAAATGAACCGTAACGACGAGGCTAACCAGCTGTTGCTGGAGGCGCTGCGCCGCGCTCCGAACGATGCCTCGGCGCTGCGCGAGCTGACGCGCCTGGCGCTGCAAGGCGGTAATGCGCAACTGGCGCAATTTTATTTTGAGCGGTTGGGTAAGGACGAAAAGCGTTTTGGCCCGGCCGAATTGCTGCTGGGTGTCAAGCTGGCGCGGCTCAAGAAAGACGCTGCTACCGAACAGCGCCTGGCCGGCATGCTGAAAAGCCGTCACCCGGATAGCCTAGAAACCCAACAGCTCTTGAGCGGGACCTGATCCCAGGAAGTATGCCCAGGATATGACCTCTTCTGCTGCACAACAAATTGGCCAGCAACTGCGTGACGCCCGCGTTGAGCGGGGCCTGAGTCTGCACGATGTAGCCGACCGTCTGAAACTGTCCCTGCGTCAGCTTGAGTGGATGGAGGCAGGTGATTTTGCCCGCCTGCCTGGCGCAACTTTTGTTCGTGGCTTTGTGCGCAACTATGCCCGTTTTCTGGAGCTGGATAGCGCACCGCTGATGACGCTGCTGGAGCAGGAATACCCGCCCAGCCCGGTAGATCGCGCGCCGCTGCCGCAGGCAGCCGAAGCGCAGCCTGCCCCGGGTAGCAAGCGCTGGTGGTTGCTGCTACCTGCGCTGGTGGTAGCAGGCCTGATCGCCTGGCAGCGGCAGGATACCAAGACAGAGACCATCGCCCCGCAGGGTGAGCTGGCGCCCATGCTCCACCAGGCTGACAGTGATGTGCTGGCCAGCGCGCCGTACAGCGAGCCTGCCAGCGCACCGGTAGCTGCCGCGGTGGCCCCGGTTGCGTCTGCCGTGGCAAGTGTTAGCCCGGCTAGCGCAGCGGTAGCCGTGTCGACGCCGGTAGTCAGCAAGCCTGCCTCCGCGCCCGCAGCGCAGGCAGGGCAAAAAACGGTGCGCGTGCAGGCGAGTGGCGATAGCTGGGTGTCGGTGGTGGATGCCAGCGGTAAAAAGCTGGTATACGGCCTGATCAGTGCAGGCCAAAGCCAGGAAGTGCGCGGCGTCCCGCCATTCAAGCTGAAAATCGGCAATGCTCCGCAGGTGGTGTTGAGCTACGACGGGGCCGTGATAGATCTGAAAGACAAGACGCGCGGTGCTACCGCCAAACTGGAATTGAACTGATAGCAGATGGACGCAACGATCAAACGCCGTAAAACGCTGCAGGTAGCGGTAGGCCATGTGATGGTAGGTTCCGAGCACCCGGTGATGGTGCAGTCGATGACCAATACCGATACCGCCGACGCTGCTGCCACGGCACAGCAGGTATTCGAGCTGGCCCAGGCCGGCTCCGAGGTGGTGCGCATCACGGTAAACAGCCCGGAGGCAGCCGCACGCGTCGCCGAGATTCGCCAGCGTCTGGACGACATGGGCTGCGCGGCACCGCTGGTAGGGGATTTCCACTTTAACGGCGAGCGCCTGCTGAAAGACTACCCTGACTGCGCCCGCGCGCTGGGCAAGTACCGCATCAACCCGGGTAACGTCGGCAAGGGTGCCAAAGGCGACGATAAATTCGCCTACATGATTCGTACCGCAGCCGAATACGGTAAGCCGGTACGCATCGGCGTGAACTGGGGCAGCCTGGATCAGGCGCTGCTGGCACGCATGCTGGATGCCAATAACCATGCGGCCAACCCCAAGGCGCTGGACGTGGTGATGCGCGAGGCGCTGATTGTGTCGGCGCTGGAATCCGCCGACAAGGCCATGGAGCTGGGCCTGCCTGCCAACCAGATCCTGCTGTCGTGCAAAGTCAGCAACGTACAAGACCTGATTACCGTATACCGCGACCTGGGCAGCCGCTGCGAGTTTCCGCTGCACTTGGGCCTGACCGAGGCCGGTATGGGCAGCAAGGGCATTGTGGCCTCCAGCGCCGCCCTGGCCGTGCTGCTGCAGGAAGGCATTGGCGATACCATCCGCATTTCGCTGACCCCGCAGCCTGGCGAAGCGCGCACCAAAGAAGTGGTGGTGGCGCAGGAACTGCTGCAGACCATGGGCTTGCGCTCGTTTACCCCGCTGGTCACGGCCTGCCCTGGCTGTGGCCGTACCACCAGTACTTTCTTCCAGGAGCTGGCCGACAGCATCCAGACCTTCCTGCGCGAGCAGATGCCTATCTGGCGCCTGCAGTACCCCGGCGTGGAAGACATGAAAGTGGCAGTGATGGGCTGTGTGGTGAACGGCCCGGGCGAGTCCAAGCTGGCCGATATCGGTATCAGCCTGCCGGGTACCGGCGAAGTACCGGTAGCACCGGTGTACGTGGATGGCCAGAAAGACGTGACACTCAAGGGCGACAATATCGCGCTGGAGTTCAAGGCACTGGTGGAAAACTACGTACACACCCGTTACGGTGTGGGCGGTGCCAAGCGCCGCGAGGTGGTGGCGCGTACCATCCCTATCAAGCAAGTTTAAGCCGGTGGCCAGCGTTGGCCGCCGCTGCACATGATCAAGCAAAAGAAAGTATGAGAATGGCCCAGAAAATCCAGGCTGTGCGTGGCATGAATGATGTGCTGCCGGCAGAGTCGCAGCAGTGGGAATACTTTGAAACCGTTTTGCGCGGCTGGCTGCACGACTACGGCTACGCCAACATCCGTACCCCCATCGTGGAGCCGACGCCACTGTTTGTGCGCTCCATTGGCGAAGTGACAGATATCGTTGAAAAGGAAATGTACTCCTTTGAAGACCGGCTCAATGGCGACCCGCTGACGCTGCGCCCGGAAGGTACAGCCGGTACCCTGCGCGCGGTGGTAGAGCACAACCTGCTGTACAACACCACGCAAAAGCTGTGGTATATGGGCCCGATGTACCGCCATGAGCGCCCGCAGAAAGGCCGCTACCGCCAGTTTCACCAGATCGGCGTAGAAGCACTGGGCATGGCCGGCCCGGATATCGATGCCGAGATCATCGCCATGACCGCCGACCTGTGGCAGCGCCTGGGTTTGGCCGCTAGCGTGCAGCTGGAAATCAACTCGCTGGGTAACAAGGAAGAACGCGCTGCGCACCGCGAAGCGCTGATCGCCTACCTGGAAAAGCACGTTGATATCCTGGACGAAGACGGCAAGCGCCGCCTGTACACCAACCCGCTGCGCGTGCTGGATACCAAGAACCCGGCCCTGCAAGAGATGGCCAACAATGCGCCGCGCCTGTCCGACTACCTGGGTGACACCTCGCGTGCGCACTACGAAGGCTGGAAAGCCATGATCAGCGCGCTGGGTATCCCGTTTGTGGAAAACCCGCGTCTGGTGCGTGGCCTGGATTACTACAACCTGTCGGTCTTCGAGTGGGTGACCACCGAGCTGGGCGCGCAAGGCACCGTGTGTGCCGGTGGCCGTTACGATGGCCTGATCGAGCAGCTGGGTGGCAAACCGGCACCGGGTATCGGTTTTGGCATGGGCATGGAACGCGTCTTGCTGCTGTTGGCCGAAAAAGGCTTGCTGCCAGCGCGCCGTGGTGCGGATGTCTTTATCGTGAACCAAGGCGCGGGTGCCGCAGCCTACGCCATGCAGCTGGCGCAAACCCTGCGTGCCGCAGGCTTCAGTGTTGTGCAGAATATGGGCGACGGCAGCTTCAAGTCGCAAATGAAAAAGGCCGATGGCAGTGGCGCCGCAGTGGCGCTGATCATCGGTGAAAACGAAGTGGCCAATGCACAAGTGGTGGTCAAGCCATTGCGTGCCGAGGCTGCTCAGGAAACCGTAGCCGCTGCTGATGTGGCCGCCGCCGTTTCCCGCTTCAAGTCTTAATTACAAGGGGGCCGCATGGCTTACGACCTGCAGGAACAAGAACAGATCGACGCGCTCAAGGGCTTCTGGGCGCAGTGGGGCAAGCTGATCGGCGGCGCCGTGCTGGCCGTATCCCTGGGCTTTATTGGCTACAAAGCCTGGCACGCTTACCAGAAAAACCAGGCCGAGCAGGCCGCCGTGGTATACGGGCAGCTGGAGCAGCAGCTGCAAGCGGGCCAGCTGGATAAAGCCAAGGCCACCGTGGCTACCTTGCAAAAAGACTATGCCGCGTCGGCTTATGCGGCCAACGGTAGCCTGCTGGCTGCCAAGCTGGCGTTCGACAGCAAAGAGCTGGGCGTCGCCCGTAGCCAGCTGAAATGGGTGATCGAGCATGCCGACAAGGATGAGACCCTGCAGGCAGTCGCCCGCCTGCGTCTGGCCGCGGTTCTGCTGGACGAAAAGCAATACGATGCGGCCCTGGCCGAGCTGGCGATGGCGCACCCGGTAGCGTTTGATGCCATGTTCCTGGACCTGAAGGCCGACGTGCTGGTAGCACGCGGAGACCTGGGTGGTGCCCGCGAAGCTTACAAGGCTGCACTGGCAAAATCTGCACCGGAGGCCCCTGTGCGCGAGTTTATCCAGGCCAAACTTGATTCATTGGGGAGCTAACCATGATGCGCCGACTGTTGCTGTGTGCTGCACTCTTGCCTGCGCTGGGTGGCTGCGCGTCGTGGTTTGAAGGCGAATCTGCCTATCAGCCTACACCGCTGAAGCCCCTGCAAGCTTCTGTGGGGCCAAAGATACTGTGGCAAGCCAGTGTGCCGGATGCCGGTCGCGGGCTGTTTTCCCCGTTTATCGAACAAGGTAAGCTGTGGGTAGCGGGTGATAATGGCAAAATTCAGCAGCTGGATGCGCAAAGCGGTAAAACCCTGCTGACACTGGATGTAAAACAGGCACTGGTCGCCGGCCTGGCCGCCGACGAAGGCTTGCTGTTTGTGGGGAATGATCGTGCCGAATTGCTGGCCGTCAGCGCCACCGATGGCAAGCTGGTGTGGAAGCAAGCGCTCACCAGCCTGTTGGCCGAGCCGCCGCAGCTGGCAGGCCGCGTGCTGGTAGTTCGTGCTGGCGATGGTCGTGTGTCGGGCTTCGACCTGAAAACCGGCCGCCAGGTATGGACACAGTGGCAAGCACAGCCCGCACTGACCGTGCGTGCCACGACACCGCAGATCAAGGTCGAGGGTAGTGACGTGCTGCTGGTCGGCGAAGCTGCCGGCAAAGTCACCGCCTACGCCGCCGAGCGTGGCGACCAGCTGTGGCAGTCTGTGGTGGCCAATGCCCGTGGTGCCAGCGAGCTGGAGCGTGTAACCGATGTCGTCAGCCAGCCCATGTTTGATGGCCGTCGTGTTTGCGCAGTGGCCTACCAGGGCCGTGTGGCCTGCTTTGATTCGCGTGGAGGCCAGCAGCTGTGGGCACGTGACCTGAGCAGTAGCCGTGGACTGGTATCCGATGGCAAGACCGTCTTCGTGACGGCAGAAGATGGCGCGATCTGGGCATTTGATGCCGACTCGGGTCGCAACCTATGGAAACAGGATGATTTCCGCTACCGCAATGTATCTGCCCCGGTAACACTGGGCGATCAGTTGCTGGTAATTGATGGTGAAGGCTATGCACATCTGCTTTCATCCCTTGATGGACGTATAGTTGGCCGCAGCAGCCTGAAAGTAAACGGCACCATGCCACGCCCGCTGGTAAGCGGCGACGTGGCCTACGTGTTGGATAACAACGGCAACCTGTCCGCGCTGACGAAGTAAGTAGTACACAATGAAACCGACTATTGCCCTGGTGGGCCGCCCGAATGTGGGCAAATCTACACTTTTCAACCGACTGACCCGTAGCCGTGACGCCCTGGTGGCAGACCAGC
>JAIXTB010000175.1 GCA_027484385.1 Neisseriaceae bacterium
CGATGGCAGCGCGTTTGGCGTCGTCCATGCCGGTTTGTGCGGGTGTGGTGGCGGGCGGGCTGTCCGGGTTGGCCGCATCGGCGGCTTTGGCGGCGTCGGCTGCTGCTTTACGCGCGGCAGCGCGCGCCATGGCGGCTTCGATGGCAGCGCGTTTGGCGTCGTCCAGGCCGCTGGTGTGCTGCTCGGACAGCGGCTTGGCTTCTTTCTGGGCGGCGGCACGGGCCAGCGCGGCGGCGATGGCGGCTTTCTTGGCGTCGTCCATGCCGCTGGCGGCGGGGGCGGTGCTGGTTGCTGCCGGGGTGGCCGCTTGCGAGGCTAGCTTGGCGGCCTGCTCGGCGGCGCGGGCGGCCAGCCGGGCGGCTTTTTCGGATTTGTCGCGCTCGATGCGGAACTGGCGGAATTCATGGCGCTGGCGTGCCAGGCTGGCGTTTTTCTTGTCGCGCTCGGCGGCCCAGATTTCGCTTTTGGCAAAACGGTAGTAGTCCACCAGCGGTATCTGGCTGGGGCAGACATAGCTGCAGGCGCCGCATTCTATGCAGTCAAACAGGTGGCGCTCTTGTGCTTTGCCGAAGTTGCGCGATTTGGCAAACCAGAACAGGTCCATGGGTTGCAGCTGCGCGGGGCACACGCTGGCGCAGTCGCCGCAGCGGATGCAGGCCTGCTCGGGCGGGCGCGGCGGGAACAGTGCAGTGCTTTTGGCGATCAGGCAGTTGCCGGCTTTGGGCAGGCCGGCGTGCAGGTCGGGCAGGGTGATGCCCATCATCGGGCCGCCCATGATCACATCGGCCTGCGCGTCGGTCAGGCCGGCTTGTTGCAGTAGCCAGGCCAGCGGGGTGCCGATGGCCACCTCGTAGTTGGCCGCATGAGCCACGGCGCCGGTTACGGTAACGACGCGGCTCAGCAGTGGCTCACCGTGCAGCACGGCGCGGGCCATGGCGTACAGGGTGCCCACGTTCAGGCACTGCACGCCCAGGTCGGTGGCGCGGGTGCCGTGCGGCACCTCGATGCCGGTGAGGATGCGGATCAGCTGTTTTGCACCGCCGCTGGGGTATTTGGTGGGGATGCTTATCACACGGTAGGGCGTGCCGGCGCAGGCGGCCTGCATGGCGGCGATGGCTTGCGGCTTGTTGTCTTCGATGCCGATCAGCACCTGGCCTGCCTGCAGCGCGTGCGCGGCAATGCGGATGCCGTCCACGATGCCGGCGGCGCGTTCGCGCATCAGCATGTCGTCGCAGCTGATAAAGGGTTCACACTCGGCGCCGTTCACCACCAGGGTGGCTAGCGGGCTGGCACCCAGCTTGAGGTGGGTGGGGAACACCGCCCCGCCCAGGCCAACCACGCCCATGTCTTGCAGGTGGCTGCGTAGCTGCGCCGGGCTGGCGTCTTGCCAGGCGAGCGGGCTACGCGGCTGCCAGCTGTCCAGGCCATCGGGTACTAGCGTGATGGTGGCTACCGGCAGGCCGGACGGGTGGGCAAACGGGTGCGGGCCGATGGCGGTGACGGTGCCGGAGGTGGGCGCGTGTACGGCGGCGGACAGGCGGCCATCCGGCTCGGCCAGCTTCTGGCCTTTCAGTACAGTCTGGCCGACGCTGACGGTTGGCCGCGCCGGGTTGCCTACGCTTTGCGCCAGGGCAATATACAGCTGCGGTGGCAAGGGCAGCGGCTGGATGGGGCGGCCGGTGGCGGCATCTTTGTGCTGCGCCGGGTGGATGCCACCGTGAAAATCGTACAGCTGGCTCATGGTTTGACCGCCTTGATGGGAATGGTGGGGTAGCGCCATTTCCAGTTGGTCAGGTCGGTGCCCTGCGGAATCATGCGGATGCAGTCTACCGGGCAGGGCGGCAGGCAGAGCTCGCAGCCGGTGCATTCGCTGGCGATGATGGTGTGCATCTGCTTGGCCGAGCCCAGGATAGCGTCTACCGGGCAGGCCTGGATGCACAGCGTACAGCCGATACAGGTGGCTTCGTCTATCAGTGCTACGGCTTTGGGTTTGGGCTGCGCCGCGCCGGCGTCGAACGGCTTGAAGTCTACGCCCAGTAGCTCGGCCAGCTTGTGGATGCCATCTTCGCCGCCAGGCGGGCATTTGTTGATGTCTTCTTCGCCGTTGGCAATAGCCTGGGCGTAGGGGCGACAGCCGGGGTGGCCGCATTGGCCGCACTGGGTTTGCGGCAGGATGTCATCGATTTTGTCTACCAGCGGGTCGGCGTCTACCTTGAAACGCACCGAGGCATAGCCCAGGACGGCGCCCAGCAACAGGGCCAGTGCAACCATGACCAGTAATGCAAGCAACAGGGTGTTCATCGTGTCAGGCCTCCAAAGCCCATGAAGGCAAGACTCATCAGCGCGGCGGTGACCAGCGCAATGGCGGTGCCCTGGAATGGCGCGGGGATATCCGCGCCTTCCAGCCGCTCGCGCAGGGCACCAAACAGGATCAGGATCAGCGAAAAGCCTACTGCGCTGCCAAAACCGAATACCAGCGACTCGGCCAGGGTATGGTTTTGTTGCGCGTTCAATAGCGGAATGCCCAGCACCGCGCAGTTGGTGGTAATCAGCGGCAGGTAGATGCCCAGTACCTGGTACAGCACCGGGCTGGTTTTATGGATGACCATTTCGGTGAACTGCACGATGGCGGCAATGATCACGATAAACGATAGCGTGCGCAGGAAGGTCAGGTCGGCCGCGATCAGCAGCTGGTTCACCAGATGGCTGCTGCCGGCTCCGAGCGTGAGGACAAAGGTGGTGGCAGCGCCCATGCCGATAGCGGCTTCCAGTTTTCTGGAGACGCCCATGAAAGGGCACAGGCCCAGCATGCGTACCAGCACCACATTGTTGACCAGTACGGTGCTGACGAGGATGAGCAGGTAGTGTCCGAGATCCATTGAGGGGGCGGGTTGGCGTTAATCGCCGAATTATCCTTGATAAGGCCGCCGCGCTTCAACCTTCATTCCCGCAGGGTTGGCCGCGGGCTGGGCATGGCGCCGGGAGACGGGCGTAAAAATGCCGCGCGGTGATTGCAGCACACGCGCGGCCAAGGAGGGTAAAGCAGAACATCTACAGGGAACGGCTAGCCGGGCGGCTGCCCGGCGTGGCCTGTGCCGGGGCACAGGCCGGGTAGGGCAGCAGATCAGGTCGCGGCTTCTTGCAGCTGGGCCAGAATCTGCGGGTTTTCCAGCGTGGAGGTATCCTGGCTGATCTCCTCGCCCTTGGCGATGGAGCGCAGCAGGCGGCGCATGATCTTGCCGGAACGGGTCTTGGGCAGGTTTTCGCCAAAGCGGATATCGTCCGGCTGGGCAATCTTGCCAATCTCGTGCGCTACCCAGCTCTTCAGCTCGGCGGCCACTTTCTTGGCTTCTTCGCCTTGCGGGCGGGCACCTTTCAGCACCACAAAGGCCACCACGGCTTCGCCCTTGATATCGTGCGGCTTGCCTACCACGGCGGCTTCGGCTACCAGCGGGTTAGCCACCAGTGCCGACTCGATTTCCATGGTGCCCAGGCGGTGGCCGGACACGTTCAGCACGTCATCGATACGACCCATGATCCAGAAGTAGCCGTTTTCGTCGCGGTTGGCCGAATCGCCCGCCAGGTAGTACTGGCCGTTGAACTCGTCCGGGAAGTAGGTTTTCTTGAAGCGCTCCGGGTCGTTCCAGATGGTGCGTACCAGCGACGGGAACGGCTTTTTGATCACCAGGAAACCGCCACGGCCCGGCTCTACCTGCGCGCCGGATTCATCGACGATGTCGGCGATGATGCCCGGCAGTGGCAGGGTGCAAGAACCCGGCTTGGTGGGCACCGCGCCCGGCAGCGGGGCGATCATGGCGGAGCCGGTTTCGGTCTGCCACCAGGTGTCCACGATAGGGCAACGGCCACCGCCTACCACTTCGTAGTACCACATCCATGCTTCCGGGTTGATCGGCTCACCCACGGTACCGAGGATGCGCAGGCTGGACAGGTCGAACTGCTTGGGCAGGTCGGCACCCAGCTTGATCAGCGAGCGGATCGCGGTAGGGGCGGTGTAGAAAATGGACACCTTGTGTTTCTCGATCATGCTCCAGAAGCGGCTGGCATCCGGGTAGGTCGGTACGCCTTCAAACACGACCTGGGTGGCGCCATTGGCCAGCGGGCCGTAGCAGATATAGGAGTGGCCGGTAATCCAGCCCACGTCGGCGGTGCACCAGTACACGTCGTTCGGTTTGTAATCGAATGCCCAGCGGAAGCTGTTCAGTGCGCCCAGCAGGTAGCCGGCGCTGCTGTGCTGGATGCCTTTGGGCTTACCGGTGGAGCCGGAGGTGTACAGAATGAACAGCGGGTCTTCGGCGTTCATCCATTCCGGTTCGCAGTACTCGGCCTGGCCTTCGATCAGCTTGTGCCACCATACATCGCGGCCTTCGACCCAGTTGGCACCGCCATTGGTGCGCTGGTATACCACCACGGTGCTGATGGATTCGCAGCCTTCCATGGCCAGGGCTTCGTCTACGGTAGCTTTCAGTGGAACGGTTTTGCCACCGCGCAGGCCTTCGTTGGCAGTGATCACGGCTTTGGCGCCGGCATCCTGGATACGGTCGCGTACGGCGCCGGCGGAGAAGCCGCCAAATACCACGGAGTGGATGGCGCCGATACGGGCGCAGGCCTGCATGGCCACGATGGCTTCAATCACCATCGGCATGTAAATCACGACGCGGTCGCCTTTGCCAATCCCCTGGCTCTTCAGGCCGTTGGCAAACTGGCACACGCGGCGGTGCAATTCGGAGTAGGTGACGCGGGTGACTTCACCGTCGTCAGCTTCAAAAATCAGTGCAATCTTGTTGGCGTTCACCGCCAGGTGACGGTCCAGGCAGTTGTAGGACACGTTCAGCACGCCGTCGTCAAACCATTTGAAGAACGGGGCGTTGCTGTCATCCAGCACGCGGGAAAACGGTTTTTTCCAGGTAATCAGTTCGCGGGCCAGGTCACCCCAGAAGGACAGATAGTGGTCGTCAGCTTGTTCGCACAGGGCGTTGTAGGCATCCATCCCCGAGACAGTGGCCTTGCGGCGGAAGTCTTCGCTGGGCGGGAAGCTGCGGGTTTCCTTCAGGATCGATTCGAGGGTAGACATAGTGGCTCCTTAATTATCTCTTTGGTTGGCCGCACCGCGAACGGTGCGGCCTTTGCTACGGGTAGGGCTTAGTGTTTGGACGCGCCCGATGCGCCGATACCGGTCATGGAGCGGACAAACTGTGCGTCAAACTTGGCTTTTTCTTCTTCAGCCGACTTGGAGGTGTCCAGTACGGAGAACAACCAGGTAAAGAAGAAGGCCAGGCTCATGGAGAACAGGGCTGGGTTTTTGTACGGGAACGGTGCCGAACCTTTGGCATGGCCCATGACATCTACCCATACTGCCGGCCCCAGTACGATCATCACCACGGCCGAAATCAGGCCGATGGCACCACCGATCACGGCACCGCGGGTAGTCAGACCTTTCCAGAACATGGACAGGAACAGTACCGGGAAGTTGGCCGAAGCGGCGATCGAGAAGGCCAGGCCCACCATGAAGGCGATGTTCTGTTTCTCGAATACCAGGCCCAGCACGATGGCGATGACACCCAGCGCCAGCGTGGTCAGCTTCGATACACGCATTTCGTCCTTCTCGTTAGCCTTGCCTTTCTTGATCACCGACGCGTACAGGTCGTGCGATACGGCCGATGCGCCAGACAGGGTCAGACCGGCAACCACCGCCAGAATGGTGGCAAAAGCGACTGCAGAGATAAAGCCGTAGAACAGGTCACCCCCCACGGCGTGCGACAGGTGAATCGCCGCCATATTGTTGCCACCCAGCAGCTGGGTCACTTCTTTACCGTCTTTCACGATGGTTTCCATGAAAGCAGGCTGGTTCAGTACCAGTACGATGGCGCCAAAACCGATGATGAAGGTCAGGATGTAGAAGTAGCCGATGAAACCTGTGGCGTAGAACACCGATTTGCGGGCTTCTTTAGCGTCGCTCACGGTAAAGAAACGCATCAGGATGTGCGGCAGACCAGCAGTACCGAACATCAGGGCCAGACCCAGCGAGATGGAGTCAATCGGGTCAGCTTTGCCTGGGGACATGATGGCCAGGCCTTTGGCGTGTACTTCGGTTGCTTTCTGGAACAGCACTTCCGGGCTGAAGCCGACAGATGCCATTACCATAAAGGCCATGAAGCTGGCACCGGAAAGCAGGATAACGGCCTTGATGATCTGTACCCAGGTGGTGGCCAGCATGCCGCCGAACATCACGTACAGCACCATCAGCACACCCACCAGGATCACGGCGGTGCTGTAATTCAGACCGAACAGCAGCTGGATCAGTTTGCCTGCACCGACCATCTGTGCAATCAGGTACAGCGCTACCACTACCAGCGTACCGGTTGCGGCAAAAGTACGTACCGGGGTTTGCTGCAGGCGATAGGAGGCAACGTCGGCAAAGGTGAACTTGCCCAGGTTACGCAGGCGCTCGGCGACCAGGAACAAAATGATCGGCCAGCCCACCAGGAAGCCCATGGAGTAGATCAGGCCGTCGTAGCCTTTTTCGAACACCATGGCAGAAATACCCAGAAAGGACGCAGCGGACATGTAGTCACCCGCAATGGCCAGGCCGTTCTGGAAGCCGGTAATGCCACCACCGCCGGTGTAGAAGTCGGAAGCGGATTGGGTGCGGCGAGCTGCCCAGTAGGTGATGTAGAGTGTTCCGGAAACAAACAGCAGGAACATGATGATGGCCGTCCAGTTGGTGGCCTGCTTTTGTACGTCACCTTCCAGCGCGCCAGCTGCCATGGCAAAAGCCGGTAGCAGGCACAGCGAGCCGAGTGCGGCGGATTTCATCCAGCTTTTCATTTTTTCGCCTCCTCGACAATCTGCTGATTGAGCTGATCAAACTCGGTGTTGGCTTTACGAACATAAATGCCGGTCAAGACAAACGCCGATACGATGATGAAAATACCCCCCGGGATGCCAACGGTAGTGACGCCGCCAGACAGCGACGCGCCCAATGTGGCCGGCGAGAAGGCAAGTACCAGGATGAAGCCATAGTAAATTGCCAGCATGACGATGCTGAGCAGCCATCCGAGGCTGGATCTCTTCTGGACCAGTTCTGCGAACTTCGGATTGGCTTGCACCCGTTTCAGGATGTCCTCGTTCATTGTTTCCTCCTTTGTTTGTCGCGAACTGCGGAAAAACAGTAATCGCTGAAGGGAAATTACGACTTTGGTGCAGGCTGCTGCTAATCGTTTTTTTTGATGTAACGGATAAGGTTTGGCGTTGCTTGGCAAAAAACGCCATTATTTACAGTGCTTTGCAGTCGAGCATTTGCTTTATTGATGCATGACATAAGCGATTCTGATGCATCTTTTTGTGACACAGCCCTTGTCCTGCTGCGGGGGCTTGTACAGAATGATTGCCAACTTATCGAAACGGGCAGGCGCCGTGCGTGCTTGGCGCGCAAGCTTATCTAGAGGGCAGTACAGGGATGGAAATCTATCAGCTGAGGACCTTTGTGACGGTGGCGCAGCAAGGCCACCTGACACAGGCCGCAGAGGTCTTGCATTTGTCCCAGCCGGCAGTCACGGCGCAGATCAAGGCGATTGAAGAAGAAGTGGGCATGCCTTTGTTCGAGCGCACTGCCGGTGGCGTGGTGTTGACGCTGGCCGGACAGGAGCTGCTACCGCAAGCGCAGGACATTTTGGCGGCTGCCCGCCAGCTGCTGAATCACGCCCGCGGTCTGAAAGGCCAGCTCAGCGGCCGCGCCCAGCTCGGCATTACCCTGACGCCAGACATTTTGCGTGTAGGCGAGCTGGTGGCGCGCATGGCCGAGCGCTACCCCTTGCTGGAGGTCTGTCTGCATCAGGGGGTAACGGGCGATGTGCTGAACGCGGTGCGCAAGAAAGAGCTGGATGGTGGTTTTTACCTGGGCAAAAACCCTTACGCCAACGTACACACCGTCTTGCTGGACCAACTGCCTTTGAGGATCGTGGCCCCACCTGGCTGGCTTTCGCGCATTAATGCGGCCAACCCCAAAGAGCTGGGTCGTTTGCCCTGGGTCGGTATTTCGCAGTTTTCCAGTTTGTCCAAAATTGTCAGCGAGCTGTGGCGCGAGCTGAATATTTCCCCGAAAAAAGTGTCCGAATGCGATAACCTCTTTACCGCCATCGAGTTGGTCAAGGCCGGGGTAGGGTTGTCACTGATCCGCGAGCAGGATGCCCAGCAGGCCGCTGCTCAGGGCTTGCTGGAAGTGGTGCCGGACATTGTGAAGAGTGCCGAATTGCAGTTTGTGTTTTCAGCAGACAAGGCCGCAGACCCGGTATTGTCTGTGCTGGTAGGCGAGCTGTCTGCCGTGTGGCAGCTGCATTGACAGGGTAAAACCAGGCGGGAGTCGATATGGTCAAGGTATTGCAGCAGTATCTGGATGTATGCCAGCGGGCACAGCAGCGCTGGATGGCGGCCCAGGCAGATTACCTGCGTCATTTTTACCCGCGCGCCCCGGGTGACGTGCCATTCAACCCCCAGCAGATCAGCCAGCGGCTGGAAGATACCTTGCAATCCGGCGCGGCCATGATGCAGGTTTCGGCAGACATCAATCACGAGCTGCTGGTGCTGGGCGAGCGCTGGGTCGGTTCGCAGCAAAAACAATGGCTGCACTACCTGGATAAAACCCCGAGAGCGCTGGCCCCTTGTTTCATGCCGCTGGATGCAGGGTTGTCCGGCTGTATGATCGCGAGCCGTGCCTCGCGCCAGATACACCACTTTGCCTCTACCCAGCTGAGTACCGCCCCCCTGAATGCGGTGCGTGGCGCCCAGCGCGTCTATCGCCGCAGCATGAAATAACCCTGCACTTTGCTGGTGTTTCTGTTGTACAAGCCTCGTTAGAATACCCGCCACCCAGCCTGCGCACGGTATGTGCTGCACGCTGGGTGTGTTTGCTTTCAGGCCTGTCTTGCTCGCCCGGCCAAGCTGCCCATGATGGCGCCACCCAGTATCAGCCCGGCGGCTATCCAGCTGGTGCTGTTCATGGTACCCAGGCCTGTGGCAGCCAGCATCATGGTGGAGAGCAAGGGGGTAAGGTAGGACACGGCACCTACCTGGCGCGGGTCGGCCGATTTCATGGCGATATTCCAGAAAAAGAACGACAGCCCCAGTGGCCCGATACCCATGGCCAGCAGGGCTAGCCATTCCTGCTTGTCAGGCACAATGGCCGGCTCGAAGGCAAGGTGGCACAGCCCGGCCAGTAGCGCCGACGCCAGACAGAACCCGCCTACAGCGGCATTGGGGAAGGCCGGCAACTTGCGGGTTTGCAGGCTGTAGCAAGCCCAGGTAAAAGCGGCGGCGATGGCAAACAGAAAACCGGCGGGCAAGACCGCTGGCAGCTGTAGCTGGCCTTTGGTCACAATCAAGGCTGCACCGGCAAAACCGCATAGCGAAGCCACAATATGTGGCCAACGTAGCGTGCCCAGCTTGAAAACGGGGCTAAGTAGCACAATCAATAAGGGCCACAGGTAATTCAGCAGATTCGCTTCCAGTGCAGGCGCGGTGCGAAATGCGGTAAATAGCAGGCAGTGGTAACCAAAAATGCCGGCTACACCTGTGGCAAAAGTTTTTAGTGGTACGCGCCATTGGGCAATATGCCGGATACTGAGCAGTGCGCCAATGGCCAATGCAATGGCAGTCACCAGAAATGGCGGTAGCCTCTGGGTGAAGGTGCCCAGGCTAGCCAAGGATGACCACAGTAAAATGGCCATCAGGGCATAGGCAAGCGGGTGTATTGCTGTGTTGTGTGTGCGTGGCATGGTGGTGTGACTGTTTTTTTATTCGTTTGGGGCAGCAGTGTTCGGGCATTCTGAATGCTGTGCCAGCTTAGATCAATATTTATTGAGGTGTGCAATGCAGCAGCTAATAGCGCAATGGTTGGTAGAGAATCAGGGTGAAATCACCGAAAATGACGAGCTGAAATTGCCGGACTATGCGCAGCAGTTGGCCGCAGTAGAAGCTGGCCAGGCGTATTCATTGCTGACTAAGTTTGCTTTGCTGCATATCCACGGCGATGACGCGACCGCTTTCCTGCAGGGGCAGTTTTCGTGCGACGTAGCGGCGGTTTCTGCTGGTGGCGTGACATTGGGCAGCTATTCCACTGCCAAAGGCCGCATGCAGGCTAGCTTTATCCTGGCCGGTGTGGATGGCCAGTATTATCTGCTGCTGCGCAAGGATATTGCTGAGGCATTCCGCCGTCGTCTTGGCATGTTTATTTTGCGTGCCAAAGTAAAAATCGATGCGGTAAGCGAGCATTATGCACTCTGGCTGGTGCAGGATGCCCAGGCGCAGCAGCCTCAGCTGCTGTCTGCCGGAGAGAGCGGCCTGGTGTTGTCCATCGGCTTTGGCCTGACGCTGCGCCTGGCGTGTCAGCCGCTTGCGAATAGCTGGCAGCAAGGACTGCAAGCCGTAGGCAGCATTGCCGCCGATTATCTGTTTATTCGCGCCGGGTTGGGCTGGGTTTCTCTGGCCACATTTGAAGAGTTTGTACCGCAGATGCTGAACCTGGAATTACTGGGTGGTATCAACTTCAAGAAAGGCTGCTACCCCGGCCAGGAAATCGTCGCGCGCACACAATACCTGGGTAAGGTGAAGCGTCGCCTCTATCGTGCCACTGTGCGGGGCGCCAGTGTAAAAGAAGGGGCTGCCATTATTGCCGAATCCACTGGCGACCAGGTTATTGGCCGGGTCGTGCTGGCGGCAGAAATGGTAGACGGTAGCGTAGCGTGTTTGCTGGTTGTGCAGCACAGTGCGTGGGAAGGCCGGCCCATGTTGCAAGATAATCCACAGGCAGTAATTGAAAAGCAGGCATTGCCTTATATTCTTCCTGATGCCGATTGATTGTAATGGTCTGATTATGCAATATAGTCTTGACTAAAGTTATCAGTATGACTAACTTAGGTACAGATTAATATTGTTCATTCAAGGGGAGTTGCAAATGGAACTGTCTACTGTTGATTTCGCAGAATTGCTGCAACTGCGCGCCGATGTGGATGCTGAAATCCGTCGTCGTGAAAGCGAAGAAAAAGCCAAGGCTGCCAAGCAAGTGCTGGAACTGATTCGTACCCATGGTCTGGATATCGAAGATATCGCCAGCAAATCGGCCAAGCTGGGTTCTGCACCTGCAGCGGGTACCCGTAAACCGGTAGAAGCCAAATACCGTCACCCGGACGATGCCAGCCTGTCCTGGACTGGCCGTGGCCGTAAACCGCTGTGGGTGGTGGCATGGATTGATTCCGGCCGTGACCTGGAAGCCCTGCAAATCAAGTAAGGTTGTTGCATCGCCAGACAAAACGCCATGTATCTACATGGCGTTTTGTTTTTTGCAGCGGGTTCATCGCGTATACTCCTTGTATTGAATCCCGTGCAGCAGTCTGGCACTGTTTGTATAAGCTGGTGTGCTCAACCCATGGTCAAGCTTGATTTCTTCTCTTTTGGCAGCAAAAAAGCCTCGCATCCGCTCGACTCGGTCAAACTGATTACCGAGTGGTATGCCCCGCTGGCACGTGAAACTGGCCCGGTCGCTCACGCAAAGGTCAGCGAGCTACTGATGCAGTTTAACGCCCAAAGCGAAAACTACAGCCCTGACGCACTCGAGGCGGTGCTGGAGCTGGACAGGCTGATTTCCGTGCAGCACCAGCAGCTGTGTGAGCAGTATTTGCTGAATACGCGCATGCCCAAAGCGCTGGAGGCACAGCTGCGTGCGCAGATACTGGGTTATGGCCGGCAGATTCTCGCGGCTTACCAGCGCTTTATGGGCTTCGACCCGGACGATAGCGCTGCCGCCACGGTACGCATCATGCTGCCGGTGGTGATTGCGCGCATGATGCACTACCTGACCGAGTTTGCCCTGTGGCAATACTATCGGCATTTTCTGCCCGACGAGATGTTCTGGCGTAACGCCAACCAGCTGTTTGCCTATGCCGAGCAGCATCATATCGATGCGGTGCCGGTGCAGTTATTCGGGGAAGAGCGTTCCACCACCATTCACGATCTGTATCTCTCGCTGTTGATGGTCTCCACGCTGACCAGCGGTAATCTGGCTATTCGCCAGATCCGTTTCGCCTACCAGCTTTCTTTGCTGACATCCCGCCATATGGCCTTGGGGCAGGACTACGAAGGCAATGCCAGCTTCATGGTCAACTTGTCTACCGGCCAGCCGCCTGCCAGGCTACGGGATGCCATGCCCAAGGGGAATGTCAGGGTGTGGAGCACGGCAGACCTGATCGATCAGCTGACCAGCTGGGTATCGGTATTCGAGTCCGGTTCCGTACCCTCCGAACTGAAAACCATCATGACGGCAGGCGTGGATGCCGGTTTGCTGCGCTATCTGTGTCGTGAGTGGTCGGTAAGGCCTCATCTGTACGAGCGCGCGCAGCGCGTGCGTGTGGACAGTCAGCAGATAGAGGTGGCCCAGCGCTTTGCGCAGCTGCACAAGCTCGTGCGTGAACAGGAAGAAAAAGCCCGTGAAGATACCCGCCGCACAGGGGGGAGTGAAGACAATTTCGACACGGCCGACGAAGTACGTATTTACGGTTTTGTCACCAGCCGCCGGCGCGAACGGCAGGCGGTACCACTGCTACAGCAAAAAGAGCAGTTTCCGTTCTGGGATGTAGACAATCGCAGTGAAACCGGCCTGGGTCTGAGCTTGCCAGCCCAGGGTAATGAGTGGGTTGCGCTGGGTACCTTGTTGGGTTTCCGCCAGCGTGGTGATAACGACTGGTCGCTAGGGGTGGTGCGCCGCTTGCAGCGCCCCGGACAGGACAAGCTGTACCTTGGCGTGCATATTCTCACCAACCGGCCAGTAGCAGCTGCGTTACGCCATGAAGAGGGGCGCTCGGTCGACCCGGCCACGCCAGGCGAAATGGTGTGGAACCAAGGCGAGATTGCTTTGTTTGTACCCTTGCTGCGCGAGGGGAGAAAGCTCAATACCGTACTGATATCCATCGGCACTTACGGTATGGGCAAGCAGTACCAGATGGTCGCGCGGGGCAAGGTGTTTCTGATCAGTCTGGGGCGGGTAGTAGAGAAGGGCACCGACTGGTGCCAGGCCGAGATTGAGCTGATCAAGACGCTCGCGTAAGCGATTGCACGTAAAAAAAGCCGCTTGGAGCGGCTTTTTTTACGTGCGTGCAGTGCTTA
>JAIXTB010000250.1 GCA_027484385.1 Neisseriaceae bacterium
GGTCCAGGGCATTTTGCGAGGTGGTGCTGATCACGTCTACCGGGCTATCGCCAGCGGCCAGCGCCGGCGTGGACAGGCCAATCATCAGCAGCAGGGTGGTGAACAGTTTTTTCATGATGTGCGTCTTTCTCTGGAGAGGTCTGGTTTATTCTGTTTTGGCCGGGGCGTCTTGGCTGCCCTTTTCGGCAAAGCTGGTCATGAACTTGCCGATCAGCTGCTCCAGCACCAGGGCGGAGGAGGTCAGGCTGATGCTATCGCCACTGGCCAGGTTGTCCGGGTCACCGCCTTGTACCAGACCGATGTATTGCTCGCCCAGCAGGCCGGCGGTGAGGATCTCGGCGCTGGTATCGCGGCTGAACTGGTACTGTTTGTCCAGTGTCAGCGTGGCACGGGCTACGTAGCGCTTGGTATCCAGCTCGATCTTGGTCACGCGGCCAACCACTACACCGGACGACTTCACCGGTGCTTTGACCTTCAGGCCGCCGATATTGTCGAAATCTGCTGTCAGCGTGTAGGTGTCGCTGCCGCTTTGCGGCGTCAGGTTAGCGACCTTCAGCGACAGGAAAGTCACGGCAGCAATACCGATGGCGACAAACAGGCCAACCCATAAATCAATCGTAGAGCGTTTCATTGTGTAGTTCCTAGAACATGAAGGCGGTCAGGACAAAGTCCAGCGCCAGAATGACCAGTGCCGAGGTGACCACGGTACGTGTGGTGGCGGACGACACGCCAGCGGCTGTCGGGGTGGCGTCGTAGCCTTCGAATACGGCGACCAGCGTCACGGCCATGCCGAAGAACAGGCTCTTGATCAGGCCGTTCACCACGTCGTAGTGCAGGTCGACGTTATTCTGCATTTGCGACCAGAAGGTACCGGCGTCCAGGCCGATCATTTCGACCCCGACCAGGTAGCCCCCCAGGATACCCATGACATTGAACAGCGCCGCCAGGATAGGCATGGAAATCACCCCGGCCCAGAAGCGCGGGGCGACCACGCGGGCGATGGGGTTGACCGCCATCACGCTCATGGCTTCCAGCTGTTCGGTGGCTTTCATCAAGCCGATTTCGGCGGTCATGGCGCTGCCAGAGCGGCTGGCGAACAGCAGTGCGGCCAACACCGGGCCCAGCTCGCGCAGCAGCGACAGCGCGACCAGCGCGCCCAGTGCGTCGGCGGAGCCAAAGCGTGCCAGGGTGTTGTAGCCCTGCAGGCCCAGCACCATGCCGACAAACAGGCCGGATACGATGATGATGATCAGCGACAGCACACCGGCGAAATACACTTCGCGGATGGTGAGCCGGAAGCGCAGCAGGCTCTGGCCCGAGTTCAGCAGGATGGCCACAAAGAAGCGGCTGATGAAACCCAGGCGCCAGATGGCGTTGATGCTGAGCGCCCCCAGGCGGCGGATAGGGTTGAGCAGGGCGTTCATGCGGTTTCCCCCTTGATGCCGAATGCCTCGGCCAGGCCCTGCGTGGCGGGGTAGGCAAAGTGCACCGGGCCGTCGGCCTCGCCTTGGACAAACTGCTGCACCCAGGGGGACGACGAGTGGCGCACTTCGTCCGGGGTGCCTTCGGCAGCAATCTTGCCGCCAGCAACAAAGTACACGTGGTCTACGATTTCCAGTGATTTGTGTACGTCGTGCGTCACCATCACGGCGGAGGTACCCAGCGCGTCGTTCAGTTTTTTGATCAGCAGGGCAATGGTGCCCAGCGAGATCGGGTCCAGGCCGGTAAACGGCTCGTCGTACAGCATGATCTGCGGGTCTAGCGCAATGGCGCGTGCCAGGGCAATACGGCGCGCCATGCCGCCAGACAGCTCGGCCGGCATCAGCGCTTCGGTACCCCGCAGGCCTACCGCGTTCAGCTTCATCAGTACCAGGTCGCGGATCATGCTCTCCGGCAGGCGGGTGTGTTCGCGGATGGGAAAGGCCACGTTGTCGAATACCGACAGGTCGGTAAACAGCGCGCCAAACTGGAACAGCATGCCCATGCGGCGGCGGTGCTGGTACAGGTCGCGGCTGCTCATGCGGCCAACGTCTTGCCCGTCTACCAGTACCTGGCCTTTTTGTGCCAGTACCTGGCCGGATATCAAGCGTAACAGCGTGGTTTTACCGCTACCGCTGCCGCCCATGATGGCGACCAGCTTGCCGCGGGGGATGGTGAGCGAAATGTCTTGCAGTATCGGCCGGTCGCCGTACGCAAAACTGACATTCTTGAGCTCTATGAAACTGTCGGAAGACACGGTCAGGGATTGTCCTGTGAAATCAAGAAGAAACAGGGAGCCGGCTTACCCGACCCCCTGTATGCATTTTATCTGCCTTGTGTGCACTGCGCAAAATGCCAGCGCACTTATTTTGTGTAGAAATTGTTACCGTACGTGATTATTTATATCAAAAACCACAACAGAAACAAAATACTACGGTCAGGCTTTACACCCCGCGCAGCAGCTCGTTAATGCTGGTCTTGCTACGGGTTTGCGCGTCTACCTTTTTCACGATCACGGCGCAGTACAGGCTGTGGCTGCCGTCTTTCGATGGCAGGTTGCCCGATACCACGACCGAGCCCGGCGGGATGCGGCCGTAGCTGATTTCGCCAGTTTCGCGGTCGTAGATCTTGGTGGACTGGCCAATGTACACGCCCATGGAGATCACCGAGCCTTCGCCCACGATCACGCCTTCTACCACTTCGGAGCGTGCGCCGATAAAGCAGTTGTCTTCGATGATGGTCGGGTTGGCTTGCAGTGGCTCCAGTACGCCACCAATGCCGACGCCGCCGGACAGGTGCACGTTCTTGCCGATCTGGGCGCAGCTACCTACGGTGGCCCAGGTGTCTACCATGGTGCCTTCGTCTACGTAGGCGCCAATGTTCACGTAGGACGGCATCAGCACGGTGTTCTTGGCCACGAAGCTACCCTTGCGTGCCACGGCGCCCGGTACGGCGCGGAAGCCGGCTTGCTGGAAGCGTTCCTGGTTCCAGTCGGCAAACTTGGTGTCTACCTTGTCGAAATAGCGGCTCACACCGTCGTCCAGCAGCACGTTGTCGCGAATGCGGAACGACAGCAGTACGGCCTTTTTCACCCACTGGTGTACCACCCAGTCGCCGTCGATTTTTTCGGCAACGCGCAGGTGGCCGTTGTCCAGCTCTTCGATAACCTGCTCTACCGCAGCTTTCAGCTCGGGCGATACGGTGGCCGGGGTGATCTCGGCGCGGTTTTCAAAAGCCAGTTCGATAATGGGCTGGATCGGGTGCATATGGTTCAGTCCTTGGGCAATGTGGATGGTGGTCATGATCTCGATGTCTGTTATGTACGGCTTTTCACAAAGCGGATTAGGCGCGGCACGGCGGCTTCGCACTCGGCCAGCGGGGCCACCAGCGCCAGGCGGATACGGCCGGCGCCAGGGTTCACGCCGTGGGCGTCGCGGGCCAGGTAGCTGCCGGGCAGCACGGTAATGTGTTCTTCGGCAAACAGCGCGCGCGCAAAGGCGGCATCGTCGCCACCGGGTACTTCGGCCCACAGGTAGAAACCTGCGTCCGGGCGGCTCACATTCAATACCTGTGCCAAAGGCGCGGTGACAGCGTCGAACTTGGCAGTATACGCTGCGCGGTTGGCCGCGACATGTTCTTCGTCCTGCCAGGCGGCAATACTGGCCTGCTGGATGGTCTGGCTCATGGCGCTGCCATGGTAGGTGCGGTACAGCAGGAATTTTTCCAGGATGCGCGCGTCACCCGCTACAAAGCCGGAACGCAGGCCCGGCGCATTGCTGCGTTTGGACAGGCTGGTAAACATCACCAGGCGCTCGTAGCTACGCCCCAGCTGCTGTGCCGCCTGTAGGCCGCCCAGCGGTGGTGTATCGAAATAGATCTCGCTGTAGCATTCGTCGCTGGCGATGATAAAACCGTAGCGGTCGGACAGGGTGAACAGTGTGTTCCAGTCATCCAGCGACATCACCGCACCGGTGGGGTTGCCGGGGCTGCACACTACGACTACCTGCGTGCGCTGCCAGACGGCTTCCGGTACCGCCGCCCAGTCCGGCTGGTAGCCGTTGGCCGCCAGGCAGTTCACGTAGTAGGGTTCGGCGCCGGCCAGTAGCGCGGCGCCTTCGTAGATCTGGTAGAAGGGGTTGGGCGAGATCAGCACCGGCTTGTCGCTGCCGCGCGGGTCGATCACCGCCTGCACAAACGAAAACAGCGCCTCGCGGCTGCCGCATACCGGCAGAATCTCGCGGGCCGGGTCGACGGCAATGCCGTAGCGGCGCTGCAGCCAGCTGCTGCACGCCTGGCGCAGGGCATCGCTGCCTAAGGTGGCCGGGTAGGCGGCCAGGCCGTCCAGGTTGGCGATCAGCGCATTTTTTACCACGTCGGGCGTAGGGTGTTTGGGCTCGCCGATGGACAGGTTGATATGCGCCAGTTCGGCTGGGGGCGTGACGCCGGCCAACAGGCCGCGCAAGCGCTGGAACGGGTAGGGCTGCAACAGATCGAGGTGGGGGTTCAACGCCGCTTCCTTGCAATGCAACAAAAGGACAATAGTAAGAAAACAATATGGATTTTGTAAAACAAAAGCTGTTGGCCGTGAGCTGTGCCCTGACCACGGCACTGGTGTGGGGGCTGATGTGGTACCCGTTTCGCGTACTGCACGAGGCGGGGTTTTCCACGGCCGCCACCTCGCTGACGGTATATATGGTGTCGGCTTCCCTGGGTGTATTCGTGTTTCGCGAGGTGTTCCGGCGGCAGTTTCGCTTTGACCGTGTGCTGATTCCGCTGACTTTGCTCTATGGCTGGTGCAATTTCAGCTATACCTGGGCGGTGTCGGAAGGCCAGGTCATGCGCGTGCTGCTGCTGTTCTATTTGTCGCCCTTGTGGACGGTGCTGTTCTCGCGCTTGCTGTTGCGCGAGCGGCTAAGCCCGGTGGGCTGGGCGGTGGTGGCGCTGTCGCTGCTGGGCTGTGTCACCATCCTGTACCGCCCCGACATGCTGCAAGGTGGCTTGCTGCAAAGCCGTGCCGACTGGCTGGCGCTGTCTGGCGGCATCAGCTTTGCGTTGGGTAATGTGCTGTCCAAGCGTGCCAGCAGCCTGCCGGTGCCGGTGAAGTCGGCGTCGGTGTGGCTGGGGGTGGCCGGCTGCGGGCTGGTCTCGCTGCTGTGGCGCGGCCAACTGGCCGCCGAGCTGGCGCTGATCGACTGGCCTATTCTGCTGATGATCCTGGTACTGGGCGTGACGCTGCTGTCTACCAGCATTATCTCCATGCACGGGCTCAGCATACTGCCGGCTACCCAGGTGATGACGCTGATGCTGATGGAGCTGGTATTTGCTGCTGTATCGGCCTGGCTGCTGGCTGGCGAACATATGCAGCTGCAGGAGTATATTGGCGGCGCGCTGATTGCTAGCGCCAGCCTGCTGTCGGGCCGCATCGTGGCCAAGCCGCGGGTGCAGCCCGCGGTGGCCAGTGCCTAGTGCGCGTTGTGGGGCAGGGCTTGCATGGCGTGCTGTTGCTGCCATAATCCGGCCACTTTTTCTCAGGCAAACACTATGACAACACCGGATCTGACAACCTTGCGCGCGGCGTTGGCGCCCGCGCTGGCACAGCAACTGTGGCAGCTGCTGGCTGCCGGTAGCCGCGGCCAGACGGCTGGCCAGTTGGGCGAGGCATGCAAGCAAGACGGCGAGGCGGTGCAGGCGCAGCTGAGCACCATGCAGGCGGCGGGTTTGTTGCTGGTCAGCGACGGCGTGTTTGCGGCCAACCCTGCCGCGCAGGCTTTACTGGCGGCGACCGAACCACCGCCTGTGCGTAACGGTTTGCTGATCGGCCGCAAGAACATCGAAGCCGTGGTATCGCGCGACCGCAAGCGCCGCAGCTAAGCAGCTACGACGCGTTACTGTGCCAGTTGGTATTGCTGGATCAGCGCTGCCAGCTGGCCGTTCTTGCGCAGGGTTTGCAGGCCGTCGTTGAAGTCGGCCAGCAGTTGCTCGCCATCACTGAGTTCGCGGCGCAAGCCGACGTGCAGCGGCATCACCGAGAGAGGCGGGTCTTGCCAGCGGATGGCGTGGCGTTCGCTGGTGGTGAGTTTGCCCTGCAGATGCCTGGCTAGCACCTTGTCGATCAGCACCAGGTCCAGCCGGCCTGCGGCTAACTTGCGCAGATTGGTCAGGTCGTCGGCGGCCAGCTCCTGCTTCAGGCCGGCGCGATCGAACACGTCCGGGTTTTTGTAGCCGCGCACGGTACCAATGACCCGGGTACGCAGCGCACTCAGCGGCTGGGTGGCGACCGGCTTGTCCACCCGGCCGTAAAAGCCCATCACTGTATTCACCAGCGGCAGGCTGTAATGCAGGTATTCGGCACGGGCCGGCTCGTACCACACGGCCATCACGCCATCGAACTGCCCGGCCTTCACCTCGGCCATCAGCCTGGCCCACGGCCGGTAATGCAGCTGCAGCGTGTGGCCGTGCTTGGCCAGCGCGGCCCGGGTAATGGCCGCGACGACGCCATCGCCGGGTAATTGCGGCGAAAAGTACGGCGGGTAGTCGGTGCTGGCCAGGTTGACTACGCGCCCGGCGTAGGCCGTGCCACACAGCAGGGCAAGTGTCAGGGTCAGCAGCGCGGCGAGGTAGCGGGTCATTCGTCCCACGGCCACCAGGCCGGGGCCGGTTGCATGGCGCTGGCCGGGTACTGGGCAAACAGGTTGGCCGCCAGCCGCTGCGGGTGTTGCACGCCGTGCTCGTCCAGCCATTCGTCCAGCGCTTCAGTTTGCTCTTCGCGCCCCATCAGCCGGTACAGCAGTGCCCAGTCTTCGGGGCAGCACCACGGCAGACCGTCCGCCTCAAAGCGGGCACTGGCGTCAAACGGCCAGCGGTAGCTGCCTTTTTCCAGCTTGATGGCCATGTCGGCGATCAGGTCGACGCTCAGCCCATCGCCCATATCGAAGCGGGCAAAGTGCCGGGTGGCGTATTGCGGGTGCGGTGGCGGCGTGATGTCCTGGCCACGGGCGGCCAGCACCGCGCGTACGGCGGCAAAGTCGGCCGCGGTGGTGACGATGTCCAGGTCGCGCGGTTGTTCCACCAGGTCCAGGTGTTGCAGCAAGGTGCTGCCACCGATGGCCCAGCAGTAGCCGGCCAGCTGTGGTGCCAGTGCGTTGGCCAGGGCCAGTGGGGTGCTCATGCGGGTTCCTTCTTCAGTAAGCGCTGCAGACGGGTGTGCAGCGTGGCGTAGCGTATCGATAACGCCACGGCCTTATCGTTCTGCTGGTCTATGGTAAAGCCCAGCTTTTGGTGGAATTGTAACGAAGCTGCATTGGTTCGATATACATGGCTTTGCAAAATGCTGTCGCTGCGCCACGCTGCCAGCGTCATCAGTTGCCCGAACAGGCTCAGCAACACGCGACGCTGGCGGTGCGACGGGTGGACATTCAGCATGCCGACAAACCAGTGCGTGGCCGATTGCTGGCGTAGCAAGGCATAGCCTTGCAGGCCGCCGTCTGCGCCGCGTACCAGCAGCAAGTGGCTATCGGCCAGGCTGGCGGCTAACTGCTGGCGGTGTGCGGCCGGGTCGAAGCTGTCGCCGGCGGCTTCGGTGTGCCGGCGCAGGGTGAGCGTGTCCAGTGCCAGCAACTCGTCCAGCAGGGCGGGCTGGCTCATAGCGGCTTGATGAAGCGGGTAACGTCGGGCACCTGGTAACCGTGGTGACGGTAAAAGGCGTGGGCGTCGTGGCGGTAATTGCTGCTGGTGATTTCCATGCGCTGGCAGCCATGCTCGCGGGCGGCCGCCTCGGCTTGCCGCAGCAAGGCGCTGGCTACGCCGCTGCCACGGGCTTGGGTGTCCACGACCAGCGCCGTGACCCGCGCCAGCGTTTCGGCTTGATGGATAAGCGGCAGAAACTGCAGGCTGATTACCCCGGCGATGCGGCCATCCTGCAGCGCCACCCAGGCGCGGTCGCGCGCCGGCAGGGCTGCAGTCAGCCAGTTTGCCAGGTATTCGGCGCTGGTGTTGTAGCCCAGCTGCTGCATCAGCGGCACCAGCGCGTCGGCGTCGCCCGGCAACGCCGGGCGCAGGGTGAGGTCGGTCATGGCAGGCTCAGTAGTGTGGCGGAATGTCGTCGCGCAGCGAGCGCTGCTCTTCCGGCTGGTTGCCGGCCTGCTGCATGCGGTACAGGTGGCGCAGCTGCTCTTGCAGCAGGTCGATCTGCTGTTGCTGGCGCGCGATGGTGAGGTTGAGCGTGTCCAGCAGGTCGTCCTGCAGGGCGACCTTGATTTCCAGCTCGGTGAGGCGCGATTCCATGGCGTGTTCCATCAATGTTTGACTGGCATTGTAACGCAGCCTCACCGCTTGCCGCTTACAGCACCATCGCCGCGATCCAACCGGCGGCCAACAGCGGCAGGTTGTAGTGCAGGAAGGTGGGGATGACGGTATCGCGCATGTGGTCGTGCTGGCCGTCCACGTTCAGGCCGGAAGTCGGCCCCAGCGTGGAGTCGGACGCCGGCGAGCCGGCATCGCCCAGCGCGCCGGCCGTACCGATGATGGACACGGTGGCCAGCGGCGAAAAGCCCAGCTGCAGGCACAGCGGCACGTAGATGGCGGTAAGGATGGGCACGGTGGAAAACGACGAGCCGATGCCCATGGTCACCAGCAGGCCGACAAACAGCATGGCAAACGCCGCCGCGCCCCGGCTGTGGCCGAACAGCTCGGCCGACACTTGCACCAGCTCGCCGATCTTGCCGGTGGCCTGCAGCACTTCGGCAAAGCCCTGCGCGGTGATCATGATGAAGCCGATCATCGCCATCATCTTCATGCCGTCGCTGAACACGCTATCGGCGTCGCCCCATTTCACCACGCCACTGGCGATGAACAGCAGAAAGCCGGCCAGCGCGCCCAGCATCATCGAGTCGCTGTACAGCTGCACGCCAAACGCGGCGGCAATGGCAAACAGCGAGGTCAGCAGCGACTTGCGGCCAACCTTGGCGTGGGTGCGCTCGGTGTTTTCGATTTTGCCCAGGCTGTAGTGGCGCGGCTTGCGGTAGCTGACAAACACCGCCAGCAGCAGGCCGGCCAGCATACCCGCGGCGGGGATGGCCATGGCGTGCATCACGTTCACATCCGCCACGTGCATGCCGGCTTTTTCGATATTGCCCAGCAGAATCTGCTTCAGGAAAATTTCGCCAAAGCCCACCGGAAACAGCATGTACGGTGTGGTAAGGCCAAAGGTGATGACGCAGGCCACCAGCCGGCGGTCCAGCTGCAGGCGTGCCATCACGTACAGCAGCGGCGGCACCAGCAGCGGGATGAAGGCGATGTGGATGGGTACCAGGTTCTGGCTCATCACGCTCACCACCGCCAGCAGGCCGATCATCAGCCACTTCAGCTTGCTCTGGCGCTGGCTGTTTTGCAGCTGTTGTACGGCGGCGTCGGCCAGCGCGTGCGGCAGGCCGGATTTGGCGATGGCCACGGCAAACGCGCCCAGCAGGGCGTAGGACAGTGCGACGGAGGCACCGCCGGTAATGCCCTTGTTGAAGGCGGCCAGGGTTTGCGGCAGGTCCAGCCCGCCCAGCAGGCCGCCGGCCAGCGAGGCGACGATCAGGCTGATGACAACGTGGGTACGCGCCAGCGACAGGGCCAGCATCAGGGTAATAGCGACAGGGATGGCAAACATTTGTATATACAAACTTGTTGTTTTATAAGGAAAAAAGGGCGGCAGCCTACCCCGTCGCAGGCTGGCTGTCCAGCACGCTGCCCGCGCCATAAAGCAAAACCCCGGTAGCCTGGGCTAACCGGGGTGATAAAACCGCCACCATTGGGGTGGCTGGCGGGGGTGCTTACAGTGGCAGAACGCGGGCAGTGCCGCCGCCGGTAATCACCTTCACGCGCTGGCCTACGCTCAGGACCACATCGGCTTCCTGCACGATGGACACGGTGCGGCCTTTTTCCATTTGCACCGTCAGCTCATAGGCGTTTTTGGTGTTATTGCGCTGCACGGCTTCGCTGGCCAGGCCACCAGCCATGGCCCCCACGATGGCGCCGGCTACCGAGCCGCTACCTTTACCGATATTGCTGCCGGCCAGGCCACCCAGTGCGGTGCCGCCCAGGGTCAGCAGGTCGTTCTTGTCGCCTTCCATCTTCACGTTCTTGATGTCCAGAATCTTGCCGTATTCCACTTCGTGAATCTGGCGCATCTGGCCTTTGCTGTACACCTGTGCCGAGTCGGAGCTGGTGGCACAGCCGGTAAGTGCCACCATGGTCAGCATGCCGGCGATCAGGATTTGTCTGGATTTCATGGTGTGTACTCCCTTGATGATTCGTTTATTGCCGCTATTTGACCACGTTTGCAGCCAAGCGTTTGCACTAACAGGGTAACGCTTTGTGACGGTTGATGACAGCACGGGCAGAGGGGCTGGTTACCAACTGCAGGTTCCAACGGACAGCGGGTGCTATCACGATAGCCAGTCAGCCGTAGCGTGGTATAAGGCGTGATGCGCCCTGCGCATGTTGTGGCGCGCAGGCGTGGCACCGCGGCTAGCCCTATTCGCCTGCCAAACGGGTGGCGAAGTCGGCCGGGATGGCCGGGCGGCCGCGCTCGTTGATGGCGGTGCCCACGATCAGGCCTTCCAGTACGACTTTGTTATCGGCCAGGCGGATGACCTGCTGGCGAAAGCCGAAGCGCACCTTGGACACGGCTTCGAAGGCCACGGTCACGGCGAAGCGGTCGCCGCTGGTGAGCGAGCCTTTGTAGTCCAGCTCGGCGCGTACTACTACCAGGTTCACTTTGTCGCGCGCCAGCTGGGCAAAGTCGATGCCTTTTCCCAGCAAAAACTCGTGGCGGGCGTGTTCCAGGTAGTTGAAGTACACGCCATTGTTAACGATGCCCTGCATATCGCATTCGTAATCGCGTACTTTCATTTCCAGGGTAAAAACAGACATCGGCAGGCTCCATCAGCGGGGTGGCAAGGTGGCGTGGCGGTCTGTGCCGCCTGTGCGCCAGACACGGGGTGGGCAGTGTAGCGCAGCGCGCGTCAGGCCGTGAGGGTTGGCCGCATCATGATGGGGTGGGGTGGTGTGTTGTTGCCATGCCGGTTCTGGTGTGAGTGAGGGTATCGCCGCCGTGCTCAGTACGGCATAGAGCCTCGGCGTTTCACGGTGGTCAGTATGTAGCGGGTCAGCGCGAGGATACCGAATCCCGCCAGGCACAGTTGGATGGCCGGCCACCAGCCTGTCATGAGTGCTGCAAGGATCAAGCCCAGCAGCAGGGCTGCGCCGAGGTAGGGGAGTGGCGAGCGATGGCTGACAGGCGGGGTGAGCGGGGCGGGGTGCATCTCGCCCAAGGTGAGTACGCGTGCGGGGCCGGCGCGAAAGCTGGCCAGCCACGGTGCGGCGTCCTGCATGTGCTCGCTGGCGTCGTGCGCGGCCAATGCGGCGGCGCTGGCCCAGGTTTCGGTCAGGACAAAGCTGTTTTCCTGGCCGCTGACGCGGTGTAGCTGATAGCTCAGGCAGCCGGCTTCTGCGCGTACTTGCGGTGCAAGCCAGGCAAAAGCCTGTACTTGTTCTTCGGCACGGCCGGGCAGGGTCTCGATCAGTACAATCTGTTTGATGGGGTGGCTCATGGCTGCGATCACTCCGTGACGGTCAAGGTAAACCGCATGCTGCCATGTGCGTGGTTGTCGATAAAACAGGGTTGGGCCTGCACGGGCAGGGCCGGGTGAGTCTGTTGTGTTACTCGCGGCCGACAAAGTCCTGCGGGCGCAGTGCCTTGATGACGTACAGGTCGAAGCGGGTGGATTTGCCATCCAGCACCACGGACGGTTTCACGCCTTCGATCAGCACACCGCGCTGCGGGCGTTTTACCACCACGCGGCCAGTGGCGGCGGCGATGGCGGCCTCCAGCAGTGCGGCGCTGTCCATGTCGTCGCCAATCACGTGCTGGAAGGCCTGCATGCCTTTCTTGGCGGCGGCGCTTTTCTTGTCGGTGTCGGGGAACATGGGGTCGACAAACACCACATCCGGGCGTTGTGACCACGGCAGCTCGGCTTGCTCCGCCAGCCAGGTGATGGCGTTGGTGTGAATCAGCGTCATGCGTGCCACGATGTCCTGGGTGTCCGGGTGCACGCTGGCGCGCTCCAGCGCGTCGAACAGCAGCGCTGCCGCCACCGGCGAGCGCTCCAGCAGCGTGACCTGGCAGCCCAGCGTGGCCAGCACAAAGCTGTCGCCGCCCAGGCCGGCGGTGGCGTCCACAATGCGCGGCAGGTCCTTGGCGCCTTTCAGCCCCACCGCCTTGGCCACCGGTTGGCCGCGGCCGCCGCCTTGCTCGCGGCGGTGTTTGGCGGCACCTTCGACAAACTCGGCGTACACCGCGCCGTGCTTGCCGGTGGTGACCAGCTCTAGCCTTTCCGGCCCCAGCTCCAGCCAGTAGCCACTGTCCGGGCGCTGTTTTACCAGCGGCAGGGCAAAGCGTGCGGCCAACCTTTCGGCGGTGTCGCGGCGGGCGCATTCGGCGCAGTACAGGGGCGTGGCTTGCATGGTTTTTCCTTTTTTGACGCGGCGAAGATACGGTATCGCACCGTGCGCGGCAACTGCTTTGCCTGTCGATAAATGCGCTGGCTAGCATGGCGCCATGTACAAGCTTGTTTTCCTGTGCGCCGGGGTGGTGCTGTGTGCGCTGCTCCCTGTGCTGCCGCCGTGGTTTTTGCTGCCCGCGCTCTGGCTGATGCTGTGGCCGCTGTGGTGGCGCAGCCGCCGCGCCTGGCTGTGTGCCTGGCCGGGGTCTAGTCTGGCCCCGAGCGACGCCAGCTGGCGGGCCGAGCGGCGCCTGGAGCAGCGGCCGCACCCGGCACTGACCGGTA
>JAIXTB010000158.1 GCA_027484385.1 Neisseriaceae bacterium
CGCCGCGCTGGGCGTGAGCGAAGCCCAGCTGCTAGCCTGCCTGCCCGGCACCCGCCGTCTGCGCTGCGACCTGCCCGCCCTGCTGCCGCGCCTGGCAGCACTGGGCACACTCAAGGCCATTACCCGCAACCACCTGGCGGTGCACGAAAAGGACGGCCGCTACGACAACCTGACGCTATCCGACAAAGTAGGCCTGGTGCTCAACCCCGGCCAGCTTGACCTGCGACTGTTCCCCGCGCACTGGGCGCATGCCTACGCCGCCGAACAAACCAGCCCGCGCGGCACACTGCGCTCGCTGCAGTTTTACGACGCTGCCGGCCACGCCATCCACAAGCTGTACCTGAAAGAAGACAGCGCCGTGCCTGCCTGGCAGGCGCTGGTGGCCGAGTTTGGCGACGTCGACCCTACGCCGCTGTTCGATAGCAGCCACACCCAGGCCGCGCCGGCCAGCCAGCCGCTGCCAGACGTCTTCGACGCCAGCGGCTTTGCCGACGCCTGGCTGGCGCTGCAGGACGTGCACCATTTTCACGGCCTGCTGCGCAAACACGGCCTCACCCGCCAGCAAGCCTTCCGCCACGCGCCAGCCGGCCACGCATGGCAACTGGCCGGCGATGCGGTAGACGCCCTGCTACGCGGCGCCGCCAATAGCGCGCTGCCGATCATGGTGTTTGTCGGCAATAGCGGCATGGTGCAGATCCACAGCGGCGCCATCCAGCGCGTACAGCGTATCGGCGAGTGGCTGAACATCCTCGACACCGGCTTCAACCTGCACCTGCAAGACGGCCAGCTGCACGAGATCTGGCTGGTACGCCGCCCAACCCGCGATGGCATCATCACCGCCATCGAGGCGTTCGACGACGACGGCCATAGCATCGTCAGCTTCTTTGGCCAGCGTACCGAAGGCGAACCGGAGCTGGCCGGCTGGCGCGAGCTGGCCGAGCACCTGCCACGCAAAGGGGGCGAACATGTGGCGTAAACGCCTTCCGCTGTTACTGGCGCTGGCCATGGCCCCCACGCTGGCCGCCACACCGGCGCAACCGGCGGCCAGCCCGCGCGTGGTAGCGCTGACCGCCGACGTGGCCGAAATCGTGCTGGCGCTGAACGCCCAGCACCTGCTGGTAGGCCGCGACAAGCTGGCGCGCCAGCCACAATTGGCGAAAGTGCCCGAGATCGGCAGCTCGCGCGCGCTAACGCCGCAGCCGGTGCTGGCCAGCAAGCCCGACCTGGTGCTGGGCAGCGACCAGGCGCAGCCACCCGCCATCTACGACCAGCTGCAGGCGCTAGGGCTGAAGGTTGGCCGCATCCGCCACAGCGAAGACCCGGCCGCCTTTGCCGATGGTATCCGTCAGGTGGGGCAGGCGCTGGGCCAGGCGCCGCGCGCCGAGCAGCTGGCGGGCACCTGGCTGCAGGCGCTGCAACCCCGCAGTGGCAAGGGCAAACGCGTGCTGTTCAGCTACGACGGCAGGCTGGTGGCCGGTAGCGGCACCGCGGGTGACGCCATCATCCGCGCAGCCGGTGCGGTCAACGCCGCCGCCGACGTGCAGGGCTTTTTGCCGATGACGCCAGAGGCGTGGCTGCGCGCCGCGCCGGATGTGGTGATCGTGGCGGCGCACAGCGCGCCGGTATTCGGCAGCCTGGCCGCGCTGAAAGCCCGGCCGGAGCTGGCCGCCAGCCCGGCGGTAAAAACAGGCCGTGTGCTGGCCTGGCCAGCGGCCGACTTCCTGCGCCTGGGCGTGGCTAGCCCGGCCACGGTGCAAAAACTGCGGGCGCTGGCCTCATGAGCAGCAGCCGCACACTGGGTGCCCTGCCCGCCTGGCCGCGCTTGCCGGGGGCAGGCTTAGGGTTGGCCGCACTGGGCGGGCTGGCGCTGATATGGCTACTGGCCGGCTTTGGCGCCGGGCAATGGCAGGCGCCGGACTGGCACGACCCCATCGTGCGCCAGCTGCGCCTGCCGCGCATCGCCAACGCGCTGCTGGTGGGCGCGGCACTGGCCATGAGCGGCGCGGCGCTGCAGGCGCTGTTTCGCAACCCGCTGGCCGACCCTGGGCTGATCGGCACCTCGTCCGGCGCTGCGCTGGGGGTCATCGCCGTGATCGCACTGGGCATCGGCGGCCTCAGCGTGCCGCTGGCAGCGTTTGGCGGCGGGCTGGCCGTCACCGCGCTGATTCTGCTGCTGAACCGCCTGCTGCAAGGCGGCCAGGCCGGGCTGCTGATCATCGGCGTGGTGGTGGGGGCGTGCTGCGGCGCCATCGTCAGCCTGCTGCTGTTTCTATCCGACGACCTGACGCTGCGCGGCGCCATGAGCTGGCTGTCCGGCAGCCTGGCGGAGGCGCGCTTTGCCGAGCACGGCTACGTGCTGCCGGTGATGGCACTGGGCGCGGCCACGCTGCTGCTGGTGGCGCGCGACCTGGACTGCCTGCTGCTGGGCGACGATACCGCCCGCTCGCTGGGCGTGCACGTTGGCCGCACGCGCACCCTTACCGCCATTGGCGCCGCGCTGCTGGCCGGCGGTGCGGTAACGCTATCCGGCATCATCGGCTTTGTCGGCATGATGGTGCCCAACGCCATCGCGCTGCTGGGCGGCGGTACACGGCGCCAGCTGATGCTGTGGTCGGCCTGGGTGGGGGCGCTGTTCCTGCTGCTGATCGATACGCTGGGCCGCGAGCTGGCCTACCCGGTAGACCTGCCGGCCGGCGTGATGGCGGCCTTTGCCGGGCCGGCGTTCTTTTTATGGCTGTTCCGCCGCCTGCAAGGAGGCCGTCATGACCGCCCCCGCCTTTGAGCTGGAGCACATCGCCGTGCACGCGGGCAGCCGCTGCCTGTTTAGCGCGCGCCAGCTGCAGATACCCGCCGGCAGCCTGTGCGCCATCATCGGCCCCAACGGCGCGGGCAAAACCACGCTGCTGCGCGCGCTGGCCGGTTTTCATGGCGAGTGCCACGGCCACAGCCTGGGGCAGCCGCTGCGTGCTGGCCAGCCGCGCCCGCTGGCGTGGGTGGGCCAGCACGAAGGCGCCGACAGTCCGCTATGCGTGGCCGACTACGTGATGCTGGGCCGCCACCCGCAGCTGGGCTGGCTGGGGCGCAGTAACGCAGCCGACCAGCAGGCCGTGGCGCAGGCGCTAGGCAGCATGGCGCTGCAAGGCCTGGCCGGGCAGCGGCTGGCCACGCTGTCAGGCGGCGAGCGCCAGCGTGCCGCCATTGCGCGGGCGCTGGCACAGGACACGCCGCTGATGCTGCTGGACGAGCCGTGCAACCATCTGGACATCCGCCACCAGCAGTTGCTGCTGCGCCAGCTGCAGCAACTGGCGCGCCAAGGGCGTACGCTGGTCTGCGTGCTGCACGAGCTGCAACTGGCGGCCAACTACGCCGATTGGCTACTGCTGGTGGCAGACGGCCAGCTGGTGGCACAAGGCACGCCCGCGGTGCTGCTGCACGGCGACCTGCTCAGCCAGGTGTACCGCTGGCCGATACGCGCCGAACGCCAGCCGGCCACCGGCCGCTGGCAGCTGGACGTATACGGCCACGGCGCCGTGGCCTGATACCTGCCCAAGCCCGCATGCAAAAAGCCCCGGTCAGTTGGCCGGGGCTTTGGCGTGTAGGGCAAACAGCGTCAGATTGGCGCGTAGCTGCCTACGCCGTCCGGCCAGCGCGTCAGCACGTCGTAGCCGTCTTCGGTCACCACCACCATGTGTTCCCACTGCGCCGACAGCGAGCGGTCCTTGGTGACCACGGTCCAGCCGTCGGCTAGCTGGCGGATGTCGGCCTTGCCAGCGTTGATCATCGGCTCGATGGTAAAGATCATGCCGGGCGCCAGTGTCAGGCCGGTGCCGGGGCGGCCGTAGTGCAGCACCTCCGGCTCGGTGTGGTACACGGTGCCAATGCCGTGGCCGCAGTACTCGCGCACCACGCTAAAGCCCTCGCGCAGCGCCACTTGCTGGATAGCGTGGCCCACGTCGCCCAGGCGCGCGCCCGGGCGCACGGCGCGGATACCGGCGCACATGGCCTCGTAGGTGGTGTCCACCAGGCGCTTGGCCAGCGGCGACGGCGTGCCCACGTAGTACATGCGGCTGCTGTCGCCATACCAGCCGTCCTTGATCACCGCCACGTCGATATTGACGATGTCGCCATCCTGCAGCTTTTTATCGTTTGGGATGCCATGGCAAATCACGTGGTTTACCGAGGCGCAGATGGTTTTGGGATAGCCGTGGTAGCCGATGTTGGCCGGCTTGGCCTGCTGCACATTGATGATGTACTCGCGGCACAGGCGGTCCAGCTCGTCGGTGGTGACGCCAGGCTGAACGTGCGGGCCGATCATCTGCAACAGCTCGGCGGCCAATGCCCCAGCACGGCGTGATTGTTCGATCTCGCCAGCGTTGCGGCGGATCACTTGTCGTTGGTTCGCCATCAGGCGTGCTCCTGCGTGGTAGGTGGCAAGGCAATACCCGGCAGACGCTCGCCGGCCTCGGCGCGAATCAGCAGCTGGCAGATATCGCTATAGCTCAGCTTGGGGTTCAGCTCGGCCAGCATGCCCACGCGCAGCCAGTGCTCGGCCTGGGCATTGATAGAGCGGCTAAGCGCCCCGCTGGTCTGGCGCAGCGTCTCGTGCATCTGTTCGGAAATCTTGACGATGCCCATGGCCACCTCGTTATACGGTTTATATATGCTTCGTATATTAACAGCCACCCTATTAGTTGGCCACGCTTGATTGCACGGCAATGGCACGGCCGTACCCATATTGCTTAATTTAAAAAAGCGCGGTGTATTTCAAGTGCCACAATGAAATCGATAGGAATACGCCCATGTACCAGGTTGGCAGACAAAGAAACGCGCAACATGCTACACAGGAGCTATCAATAAAGTGCCGCGCCAGACACACAAGGGAGACAACCATGTTCGGTTTTATGAAACGCCAGCAAGCCAGCACCGCCCAAGACCAAGAAATCAACCAGCTGCGCCAGATGCTGGACTGCGTGGACAACCTGATCATGCTGGCCGATACCACGCCGGACAACACCATCATCTACATGAATAAGACAGCGCGCGACACGCTGGCACACCACCGCGCGGCCATGAACCAGAAGTTTCGCCCCGGCGTAGACGTAGACAAGGCCTATCAGCACTCCATCCACCAGTTCCACGTATCGCCAGACCGCATCCGCGGCATTCTGCAAGACCTGGCCAGCGGCAAGCTAGACGTACACAAGGCCATGATCCCGGTGGGCAACATTACCTTTGAAACCAAGATCTTCCCCATCTGGCGCCAGGGTAACAGCCGCGAGCTACTGTGCTTCATGGCCAGCTTCCGCGATGTCAGCGCCAGTGTAATGGCACAAAAGCTGGCCACAGAAACCGCCAGCCGCCGCCAGTTTCTGGAAGAGCGCGTGGGGGAAATCTCGCAGAACATGCAGGGCATGAGCGCCACCATCGAAAACGTGGCGGTACAAACGGCGGCGGCGTCCGAATCGGCCGAGGTGATGCTGCGCGAAAGCCGGCAAGGGGTCGTGATTGTGGACGAGACCAGCCAGAGCATGAAAACCGTGGCCAATATGGTGCGCAGCACGGCAGACAGCCTGACATCCCTGGGGCAGCGCTCCGAGGCCATCGGCCAGATCGTGAACGTGATCAAGGACATTGCCGACCAGACCAACTTGCTGGCGCTGAATGCGGCCATCGAAGCTGCCCGCGCCGGTGAAATGGGCCGCGGCTTTGCCGTGGTGGCCGACGAAGTGCGCAAGCTGGCCGAGCGCACCACCGCCGCCACCCAGCAGATTGGCGGCATGATCAAGGAAATCCAGCAGGACGTGCAGCAAAACGTGGCGGCTATCGAACAAGGCCGCCAGCAGGTGGCGGCCACGGAAAGCGACTTCCAGCGTGCCGAGGCCGCACTGGAAAAAATCGTGCAGGAGGTAAACCAGATGCGCGATTTTGTGGTGCAGATTGCCCAGGCGAGCGAAGAACAGGCCGCTACCTCACAAGATATCTCGGACAAGCTGGGCGATATCGCACGCAGTTAGGCCGCCATACACCACCACCGTCACGGGCAGCGTACAGCTGCCCGTTTGCATGGCGCCGCCGCTGGCTGATAATGGCTTTTTTAACGAAAGAGCCCAGCATGAGCCTGCAATCTGTCCGTGACTTCTTTGCCGCCAGCCATCTGGCGATCGACATTATCGAACTGGAAACCAGCACTGCGACGGTAGCGTTGGCCGCAGCAGCGCACGGCGTGGAACCGGGGCGCATTGCCAAGACACTGGCGTTTCGCCTGGCCGACGAGCGCACCATCCTGCTGGTGGCACGCGGCGACGCTCGTATCGACAACAAGAAATTCAAGGCGGCTTTCGGCAAAGGGCGCATGCTGCCCGCCGAAGAGGTGCAAGCGCTGACCGGCCACCCGGTAGGCGGGGTCTGCCCGTTTGGCCTGGCCAGGCCACTACCGGTGTATGTCGATGTCTCGCTGCAGGATTTTGACGAGGTGCTACCCGCCGCCGGCGATGTGCATACCGCAGTACGCATCAGCCCGGCGCTGCTGGCACAGATCGTCGACGGCCAATGGGTGGATGCCTGCCAGGCACAAACTACCGAGGCCTGAGACACGCGCGGCCAGCACGCCCAAGCCCTGCCGATGCTGCCGGCAGGGCTTGGGATTGAGGTAACAAGGTTGGCCGCAGTACTTATGCCACCTGCACCGCCCCACCCACCGGCTGCATACCGTCACCACCGCGGCTCTGCCCAGGCTGCGGCAGGTTGAAGAATTCGATGGTGGCCTTCAGCTCGTGCGCCATCTGTTCCATCTGCTCGGCCGAGCTGGCCGTTTGTACGGCGGCGGTGCTGGTTTCTTCCGACATCTGCGCCACCTGCTCGACATTGCTGGCGACCATGCCGCTGGCCGACTGTTGCTCGGCTAGCGCAATCGAAATAGCCGCTACCGAGTCGTTGATACGCGCCATATTGCCGCTAATGCCGCTCACTGCCTCGCGCGCCTGCAGGGTTTGCTGCAGGCCGGCGTCCATTTCATCTACCGTATCGTGAATGGTTTTCACCACTTGCTGGCTGCTGCTGACCATCTCGTTGATGATCAGGCTGATCTCGGCCGTAGACGACGCGGTGCGTTCCGATAGCTTGCGTACCTCGTCAGCCACCACGGCAAAGCCACGCCCTTGCTCGCCGGCACGCGCCGCCTCGATGGCCGCATTCAGCGCCAGCAGGTTGGTTTGCTCGGCCACATCGCGGATCACCTGTATCACATTGGAAATCTGCTGCGATTTGGCGCCCAGCATGTCGGCCTGTTGCTGCGAGCCGCGCGCCATATCGGCCACGGTGTTGATGGTACGCAGGGTGTGATCGATGATGCGCTCGCCATCCCGCGCCAGGGTGCCGGACGCTTTGGCGTCTACCGACACATCACGCGCATTGTCGCTCACCGAGCTGATGCTCACCGACAGCTGCTCTACCGACGCCGACATGGCCGCTGCCGCCCGGGTTTGTTCCTCGGTACTCACCGCCACCTGCTCCGACGCAGCGGCCAGCTCGCTGGCATTCACACTCAGGCGGGCAATGATGCTCTCCAGGTTGCGTACCAGCGCAATCAGCCCGCTTTGCATCGCGCCCATGGACGCCACCACACTGCTGTTGTCACCCGCACGAATCTGCAGCTTCTGGCTCAGATCGCCCTTGGCGATGCGCTGCGCCAGCGCCACCACATCCTTGGGCTCGCCGCCCAGCTGCGCCAGCAGGTTACGGATGATCTGCCAGGCCAGCAGTGCGCCAAACAGCACCCCGGCTACCATCAGCATGGCTGACAGGCGGGCGCTGAAATTGGCACTGGCCTCGGCATCGGCATACTCCTCGGCGGCAACTTTCAGCTGCAGGTCGATCAGCGCCGAGATGCTGCCGGATACCGGGTCCAGTGCCGGGTAAAGCTGTTTGTTATTGAATACCAGTAGCGGCGCTTCGTCGCCCGCCTCCACCAGGCGGCGCAGCTCGTCCACCGCACCATCCGCACGCTTCATGGCCTGCTCGGCCTGGGTCGCCAGTGCCAGCTCCTGGTCGGTCAGGTAGGTGGCGCGGTAGGCTTGCCACTCGCGGCTGATGGTGCCACGCGCCGTATCCAATTCTTTCAGGAAGGTGGCCTTATCCATGGCCCCGGCGTGCACTTTGTGCGCCGCATCTACAATGCTTACCGCGTAGCCATCGCTGACTTTTTTCAGCTGCTGCAGCGGCACCA
>JAIXTB010000005.1 GCA_027484385.1 Neisseriaceae bacterium
GATTTTTGCTTTTACCGACGCGATCCAGATTCGCCTGCAGGGCGTGGAGCTGCCATTGATCGGCAGCATTCCGGATGCCTTCATCCAGGCGCTGCCATACGTGCTGACCGTGGTATTGCTGGCGGGCTTTATGGGCCGTGCCGTGGCGCCGAAAGCCATTGGCGTGCCGTTTGTGAAATCACGCTAAGTTGGCCGCAAGCCATGACAAAACCCCCTGCCGGTGGCAGGGGGTTTTCTTTTGGCGCCGTGCCGTAGGGTCATGCTTGTTCGGCTTTACTGTTTGTCTTTGTCGCCCAGCTTGGCGCGCGGGTGGGCGGTGTCGTACACCTTGGCCAGGTGCTGGAAATCCAGGCTGGTGTAGATCTGCGTGGTGGCCAGGTTGGCGTGGCCCAGCAGCTCTTGCACCGCGCGCAGGTCGCCAGAGGATTGCAGCATGTGGCTGGCAAAGGAGTGGCGCAGCATGTGCGGGTGCACGTGCTGTTCGCTGCCGCTGTGCAGCGCCCAGCGTTCCAGCCGGCGGGCCAGCTGGCGGCTGCTGATGCGTACGCCTTTGCTGGAGACAAATAGCGCTTCCTCACCGTCGGCAGCCTGGCGTAGTGGCAGCCAGCGTTGCAGGGCGGCCACTGCCTGTTTGCCGATGGGCAGGATGCGCTCGCGGTTGCCTTTGCCTTGTACTTTTAGCAGGGCTTCGCGCAGATCGATGTCGGCCAGGTTGATCGACACGGTTTCGGACAGCCGCAGGCCAGAGGAGTACATCAGCTCGAAAATAGCGGCGTCACGTATGTCGCGCTCGTCCTCGGCCGGGGCATCCAGCAGCTGCATGGCGCTGTCCACGCTCAGCGTCTTGGGCAGGCGCTGCCCGGCGCGCGGAGCGCGCACGCCAGCGCAAGGGTTGGCCGCCAGCCATTCGCGGCGGATCATCCATTCAAACAGGCTACGCCAGGTGGACAGCATGCGCGCCAGCGTGCGCGGCGACAGGCCGTGGCGGCGCAGCTGGCCCAGGGCACGCTGGATGGCCGGGCCGTCGGTGTGCTCTGGCTGGCTGCTGCCTAGTAGCTCGGCCAGCTTGGTGAGGTCGCGACGGTAGGCGATGCGGGTGTGCTCGCTGCGTGCGGCCAACCTTAGCTGGTCGTCGTAGGCGTCAATCAGGGCTTGCCAGTGTGCGTCCATTAGCCGCGCCGCATTTTGGCCATTTGCATCAGGCGCTCGAAGAAGTGCATGTCTTGCTCGTTTTTCAGCAATGCACCGGCCATGGGGGGCGGGGTATTGCTATCACGGTGCTGTTGCAGCTGCTGTTCGCTAATGCCTTCACTATCCAGCAGCTTCAGCCAGTCCAGCAGCTCGGAGGTGGTAGGCTTCTTTTTCAGGCCGTTCATGTCGCGAATGCCGGTGAATACTTCCAGCGCTTCGCGTACCAGCTGCTGGCGGATATCAGGGTAGTGCACCTGGATGATCTGCTGCAGGGTGTCGCGGTCCGGAAAGCGGATGTAATGGAAGAAGCAGCGGCGCAGGAAGGCGTCCGGCAGCTCTTTTTCATTGTTCGAGCTAATGATGATGATGGGGCGATGGCGGGCTTTGATGAATTCTTGTGTTTCGTGCACAAAGAACTCCATTTGGTCCAGCTCGCGCAGCAGGTCGTTGGGGAATTCGATGTCGGCCTTGTCGATTTCGTCGATCAGCAGGATGGCCTGCTCGTCGCTGGCAAAGGCTTGCCACAGTTTGCCTTGGCGGATGTAGTGGCGGATGTCGTGCACTTTGTCATTGCCCAGCTGCGAGTCGCGCAGGCGCGACACGGCGTCGTACTCGTACAGGCCGTGTTGTGCCTTGGTGGTGGATTTGATTGGCCACACGATCAGCTGTTTGCCCAGTGCGCGGGCAATTTCCTCGGCCAGCATGGTCTTGCCGGTACCGGGTTCGCCTTTTACCAGTAGCGGGCGCTGCAGGGTGATGGCGGCGTTGACGGCCATCATCAGGTCATCGGTGGCAATGTAGTTGTCGGTGCCGTTGAAGCGGGTTGTCATGGTTTAGCCTGTGTGTTGTTATGCATAAATGCAAACAGCCGCCTGGCGGCGGCTGCTGTTGGTGGCTGGCTTAATTTTTTGCCAGCTCGGCCTGGAGATCGTCCAGGGTAATGTGCCAGTAGTGCATCATGTGGCGCAGCAGCAGCATTTCCGGATCACTGATTGTATTGTCCGATTTGCAAATGTCCAGCGCCAGTGCGCAGCAGATCACGCGCTTGTTGCGCTCGGTTACACCATCCAGGATGACATTGGTGCGCTCGGAGGCCAGCAGGTGGATGGTGCCGTCTTCTTCGGCTTCATCGGAGATATCATCGCAGTAATCTACCAGTACCTTGATGAAGTCTTTGCGGCCCAGCCCCAGCAGCTCGTAGACGTGCAGGTTTTCCAGGGTTTCGATTTCGCGCGGGTCCATATTGCCATCGGTAATCATGAACATGGCAAGAATGCGTGCCAGGGCTTCCGGGCTGTTTGGCGCGTATTTTTTCATGGCGCGTTTCCTTTTTCGTGTGCCGCCAGCCGGGCAGTGAATGCCATGGGGGCCGGGGCAACTTTTCGTTGTTGATAGTCAAAAAACACCACACCTGTCTTGATGCGTAGTGCTTCTTGTTGAGTCCGGGTGTTGCTGGCGGTGTAGACGATATCAAAGCCGTACCGGTTGTGGTCTGTCAGGCCCAGTTCGAAGCACAGTGTATCGCCATGAAACACTTCAGCCTTGTACATTACCGCAGCGTCACTAACGATAATACCGAAGCCTTCGATATTTAGCTCGGTGTAATCGAGTGATTTGAGCCAGCGCAAGCGTACTTCGTGTGCCAGGCGCAACGCAGCGTCATTGCCCATATGGCCGCCGTAGTTGATGTCGGCAATGGCGACTTGCAGTTCGGTGCGGAACACCATGCTGTGCGGAAGGTCTAGTACGATGCGAGCCATGCGATTGTCCTTATTCCAATGATGTAATACTGCGCTTGCTGTTAATCTTTATCAATGCCTGTGTGATGGCTTGCGCTAGACTTGAATAACACGTGAGACAGGAGGGCATATGTATCAGCGTATTTATATTCCGGTAGACGACAGCACCACATCTGCGTTGGCGCTGGCTGAGGCATGCAAGCTGGCGAAAGAAGTCGGCGCGGCGGTGCGTCTGGTGCATGTGGTCGATCTGGCCCAATTTGGCTGGGGCGGTGCCGAGTTTCTGGATGCGGCCGAGCTGCAGGGGGCTATCAAGCAGGCTGGCGAGCAGGTGTTGGCCGCATGCCATGCCAAAGTGCTGGCGCAGGGGCTCACGGCAGAGTCGCATATTCTGGAAAGCTGGGGCGACCGTATTGCCAGCGTGATTGTGGAAGATGCCAATAGCTGGGGTGCCGACCTGATGGTGATGGGTACACACGGCCTGGGGGGCTTGCTGCACTTGCTGATGGGTAGTGTGGCAGAAGGCGTGTTAAAGCAGGCGGATGTGCCTGTGCTACTGGTGCGCAACCCGGGTGATGACTGACTGGCTGGTTTTTTGGCCATAAAAAACCCCGGCCAACTAGCCGGGGTTTTCACACGCTGACGATCAGGCTTCGGCAGTATCTGCGCTGCCTTCGGTCTGGGCATCCATACGGGCACGTACGGCTTTGCGCAGGCTCTTGTACAGGTCAGGGTGGGTCTCTTTCAGGTATTCCACGATTTCGAAATCTTCGCGACGTACTTTTGTCAGGTCGATTTGTTCAACATGGACCAGACGCAGCAGTTCGCGTACTGGCTTGGGCATGTTGCGGCCGCTTTCGTAGCGGCTACCGCCAGACTGGGTAACGCCGATGCGGCTCCAGAATTCTTGCTGGTTCAGGCCCAGTTTGCGGCGGATTTCACGTGGATTGGCGATTTTGTCAAACAGTTTCATAGCGTTCCTCGCTTCTGTTCAATTCAGGGATCCGGATGCTATCCGGGTGACGTTTTAAAGATGAAACTATGGAACAAGGTCATTGCCGAGTCCCTTTATGTACTGCATATGATAGCAGTATTTTTAAGCGATCAAAAGAAAAATGCTCTAGGGATTGTCAATAGATTTTGATCAACAAATTTAGTTCAATCAAAATTTGTGAAGCAGAGGAACGGACAAAGCGAGGGGGGAGGGTGGCGAGCCTGAACCCCGGCACTTGCACTGAATAGCTGTGGCTGCTTCCTTCCGGACCTGACCAGGTTGGCTACCGTACAATGCGGGGGGGCCCGCCATAGAGAGAACGCATAATACATGCCTTAGGCCGGTCTGCCAAGCCTGGCGCGGGTTTTTTAGCCGAAAAAGCCAGCTTGCCGTAGTTTGCATGCTGCTGGCAATTGGGTATGCTGCCCATAGCACACCACCTGTTGAAAGGCACCCGCCATGACTTGTCTGCCCCACACCGAAGCGATCCTGTCCCGATTGTTATCCTTTGATACCACCAGCCGCGACTCTAACCTGGCGCTGATCCAGTGGGTGGCGAGCTGGCTTGAACAGTATGGCGTGGCGAGTACGCTCACATTTAATGATGAAAAAACCAAGGCTAACCTGTTTGCGCATATCGGTGACCCGGCGCTGCCTGCCGTGGTGCTGTCGGGGCATACCGATGTCGTGCCGGTAGACGGCCAGTCATGGCAGTTTCCGCCTTTTGACATGACCGTGCGCGATGGCCGGATATATGGTCGCGGCAGTGCCGACATGAAGGGTTTTATTGCTTGCGTGCTGGCCGCTGTGCCGCGCTGGCAGCAGCTTCAGGCCGACGGTGGCATGACGCGCAGCCTGGGCATTGCGCTGTCGTATGATGAGGAAGTCGGCTGCCTGGGGGTGGGGCGGCTCATCGATGACCTGATCGCCCGCCAGGTGCCGGTGGCGGGTTGCATTATCGGGGAGCCTACCATGATGCGCCCGGTGATCGCCCACAAGGGTATCGCGCACTACCGCGTGCACGTGCGTGGCCGTGCGGCGCATTCGTCGCTCACGCCGCAGGGGGTGAATGCAATCGAGTATGCGGCGCGGCTGGTGACGCACATCCGTAAGCTGGCGGATACCGAGCAGTCATTCGGTAGTCGCCATCCTTTATATGATGTGCCCTTTGCCACGTTGCAAACCGGGCTGATAAAAGGCGGCAATGCGGCCAACATCGTGCCCAAGGACTGCGAGTTCGTGTTCGAGATGCGTTGGTTGCCGGGTGATCAGCACGAGCGTTTTGTGGCATCCGTCAAAGACTATGCGCAAGTTTTGCTGGCCGAGATGCAGCAGGTGGCGCCCGAGGCGGATATCCAGTTCGAAGCCCTGGTGAATTGCCCGCCGTTCGAATACACGCCGGGTAGCGAAATTACCCGCCATGTCGAGGCGCTGTGCCAAGGCTGCAGCCACGATGCGGTGGCGTACACCACCGAGGCCGGTCGTTTTCACGAGGCTGGCATCCCTTGCGTGGTGTGCGGGCCTGGGTCCATCGAGCAGGCGCACCGCCCGGATGAGTTTGTCGCCCAGGCGCAGCTGGCGGCCTGCGATGCCTGGCTGGATCAGCTGTTCTTGCGCCTGAAACAGGCATAAAGCGGCGGTAAACTACTTTACGCCCGACGCGTCCAGCCTCAGAATCCCTGCTCCCGAATAAGGGGCCGAGTACCCGCCCTGTCACAAGCAGGGCGGGTTTGTTATTGGTTTTGACGTTGGACCGCATATGAAAAACGAAACAAGACCCACAGCACAACAGACTGCGGGCAATAGCCGGGACGCCTTTACCTCCAGCTTTGGCGTGCTGGCCGCAACGCTGGGCTCAGCAGTGGGGCTGGGCAATATCTGGAAGTTTCCCTACGTTACCGGTGCCAACGGTGGTGCCAGTTTTCTGGTGGTCTACGTGCTGGCCACCTTGCTGGTCGGCCTGCCGGTGATGATTGCCGAGATCATGCTGGGCCGTAAGGCCAAGGCCGATGCGGTGACTACCTTGCGAACCCTGGCACCCGCTGGCCAGCCGTGGTGGCTGATTGGTGGTTTTGGGGTGATCGCCGCCTTTCTGATCATGTCGTTTTATTCCGAAGTGGCCGCCTGGGTGTTTGCTTATGTGTTCAAGGCAGTGCGCGGCGACATCCTGTCCAGCGACCCGGCGGTGACGTCGGCTGCGTTTGGTGCCTTGATTAGCGACCCGGTGCAGTCGCTGCTGTGGCAGTGGGCCGTGCTGCTGATGATTGGCGGCATTTTGCTGATGGGCGTGGCCAAGGGTATCGAGGCGGTGACCAAAAAGCTGATGCCGGTGCTGTTCTTGCTGCTGCTGGTGATTTGTGCGCGTAGCCTGATGCTGCCGGGCGCCATGGATGGGCTGTCGTTCCTGTTTACCCCGGACTGGAGCAAGATCACCGGCGAAGTGGTGCTGGTGGCTATGGGCTTGGCTTTCTTCAAGCTGTCTATCGGCATGGGTACCATGATGACTTATGGCAGCTATTTCCGTGATGACCAGAACATTCCCGCCACCACGCTGCGCGTAATGAGTGCCGACCTGTTTGTGTCCATGCTGGCCGGTATTGCCATCTTCCCGGCGGTATTCAGCTTCGGCTTCAAGCCGGAGGCGGGCCCGTCGCTCTTGTTCATTACCATTCCGGCGGTGTTTGCCAGCATGCCGATGGGCCACCTGTTCATGGTGCTGTTCTTTGTGCTGGCAGCCGTGGCCGCTACCGGTGCCATGCTGTCCATTCTGGAAGTGCCGGTATCGGTGATGGCAGGCCGTCTGGGTGTGTCGCGCAAGAAAGCCACGCTGATCAACCTGCTGTTGCTGGCGCTGATTGGTGCGACTTGCGCGCTGTCCAACAGCCTGCTGGCCGATGTCAAACCGTTCGGCATGACCTTCTTCGACCTGTTTGACTATATCTCGTCGTATATCCTGATGCCGCTGGGCGGGATTTTCATCTGCCTGTTTGTGTCCTGGGTGTGGGGCAAGGGCAATATGGCCGCCGCGCTGAGCAACGAAGGCCGCCTGGCCAATGGCAAGGTGGTGGCAGGTCTGTATGTGCTGTTGAAGTTTGTGACCCCGCTGCTGATCTTGCTGGTGATGCTCAAGGGTTTGGGCTTGCTGTAATGCAGGTGGGTTGTCAGTGAAGCAAGGTTGGCCGCAGCGTGCGGCCAACCTTTTTGTTTATGGGAGATGTCATGAAAATTGTTCGTATCAGCCAGCAAAATATCGTGCCGCAACAAGACCGTCCCAACCCGCAGCGGCTGGTGGCAGGTAACCCGTTGCGGCATACCTGGCCGGTCTATGACACCACAGATGGCGTGTGCGCTGCGGGTATCTGGTCGTGCGAAACCGGTGCCTGGCGCATTGCTTTTGCCGATAACAAACACGAATTTTTTGCCGTGATCACCGGCCGCGTATGTCTTGTAGACGAGGCAGGGCATGCCGAGACATTTGGCCCGGGTGAGGCAGCGGTGATCCCGGCGGGCTTTCGCGGCGAGTTTCGTGTGCTGGAGCCGGTAAGCAAGTACTACGTGATCGTGACGGCGGTGTCTGCGGTTTAGTCGCGTTGGTAAGCGTCCGGGTCCACGGGTGGGGCATCAAAGCCGTTGATGTCTCTGGCGGGTTTGTTCAGCTGTAGCAGTATCAAGCCGTTGAGTCCGCCAAAAAACCAGGCTAGCAGAAAGAATACCGAGTAGGCGCTGAGCTCATCGCGGAAAAGCTGTTTGCCATGTAGTGCCAGCTCGTAGGGGTCGAAAACCGAGAAGAAGCAGGTGGTGGCCAGCAGGGCGGTCAAGAACGATGGCCATAAAACCAGAATAAGCTTGCGCATGGGGGCTCCTTGGTTTGTCCGTGTACGCCATGCAGTATAGGCAAATGAAAAAAGCCGCGCAGTGCGCGGCTTTTTTGTTCAAGGCTTACTTCACCTTGTTAGCGTACATGAAGTTTTCCAGCTTGTTCTCGGCCAGGTTGAACCAACCGTGCTGCAAGGTGCGGAACTTCTTCCACTCGGTATAGATTTTCTTGAAATCCGGGTTGGTGCTGGCTTCTTTTTCGTACAGCTCGAAGGCGGCTTTTTGCGCGGCTTTCATGATGTCAGCCGGGTACTGGTGCAGCTTGGTGCCTTTTTGCAGCAGGCTCACCAGTGCTACCGGGTTCTTGGCATCGTATTCGGCTTGCATGCTGATGTTGGCTTCCGCTGCGGCGACTTCAAACGCAGCCTTATAGGCTGGTGGCAGCTTGTCCCATTCTTTCTTGGATACATAGAAAGACAGGTTCGGGCCCGGTTCCCAGAAGCCCGGGTAGTAGTAGTGCTTGGCTACTTTATAGAAGCCCAGCTTCTCATCATCGTACGGGCCTACCCATTCGGTAGCGTCGATGGTGCCTTTTTCCAGCGCAGGGTAAATGTCACCACCGGCCAGGGTTTGCGGTACGGCGCCCAGTGCGGCCATGATTTCGCCACCAAAGCCCGGGATACGCATTTTCAGGCCTTTGAGGTCGGCCAGGGATTTCACTTCTTTGCGGAACCAGCCGCCCATCTGGGTGCCGGTGTTACCGCCGGGGAAGTTCACCACATTGTATTTGGCAAAGAACTCGCGCATCAGCGCCATGCCGCCGCCGTAGTAGAGCCAGGCGTTTTGCTGGCGGGAAGTCAGGCCGAAGGGCAGGGCTGTGTCAAACGCAAACGCCTTGTTTTTGCCGACGTAGTAGTAGCTGGCGGTATGGCCGCATTCCACGGTGCCGTTCTGTACTGCGTCCAGCACCTGGGTGCCCGGTACGATCTCGCCGCCCGGGAAGGAGCGGATCTGGAACTTGCCGCCGGTCAGCTCGGCAACGCGTTTGCCTAGCTGTTCGGCTGCGCCATAAATGGTATCCAGGCTTTTCGGGAAGCTGGATGCCAGGCGCCAGCGGACGGTTGGACCGTCATTGGCGAGCGCCGGGGCTGCCACCGCTGCGGTGGCCAGGCCGGCTGCACCGGCTTTCTTCAGAAACGAGCGTCTTTCCACAGTGATCTCCTAGTGTTGTTTACTGCTGTGCTCTCAGGCTTTGTGGGTTGCCTGAAAATCTATTTGTTGCCGGATACGATGTCCAGCAGCTTGTTTCGATAGAGGCGACATGACATCTGTCGCCTCGTTTTGTGTGGTTTATTTGCCTGTCAGCTCTTTGAGCAGGTCGTCGGACTGGCTGCTCTCCGGTGCCGAGGCTTCGCTGGCCGACGCTTCGGCTGCCGGAATGTCGGCTGGCAGCTCGGCGGACGGCGCGTTGTCCATCTGCTGCATGATGGCGGCGGCGTCTTCAGCGTTGGTCTTGACTTCTTCATGCAGCGAGCCGGTTACCAGTTTCGGGAAGGCAATCAGCAGCCCTACCATCACCATCTGGATTAGCACGTAAGGTACGGCGCCCCAGTAAATCTGCGTGCTCTTGACTTCCTTGGGTGCCACGCTGCGCAGGTAGAACAGGGCAAAGCCGAACGGTGGGTGCATGAAGGAGGTCTGCATGTTCACCCCCAGAATCACCCCGAACCAGATCAGGTTGATGTCCAGGCTCTGCGCCACCGGGGCCAGCAGCGGTACCAGGATGAAGGCGATCTCGAAGAAGTCCAGGAAGAACGCCAGGAAGAACACCATGATGTTCACAACGATCAGGAAGCCGGTAGCACCGCCTGGCAGGCCGGTCAGCAGGTGCTCTACCCATTGGTCGCCGTTGACGCCCAGGAAAGCGATACGGAACACGCGGGCGCCGATCAGGATGAACACCACGAAGGTGGACAGCTTCACGGTGGAGTCCATGGCTTGTTGCAGCAGCTTCATGTCCAGGCGTTTGTTCATCAGCGCCAGGATGATGGCACCGACTGCGCCCATGGCGCCGCCCTCGGTAGGCGTGGCAATACCCAGGAAAATGGTGCCCAGCACCAGGAAGATCAGCAGCAGCGGCGGAATCATCACCAGGACTACGCGCTTGGCCAGCTGTGCGCCGCGCAGGGTGCGCGCCTCGGGTGGCAGGGCTGGGGCCCACTGTGGTTTGAACAGCGTGATCAGGAAGATAAAGATGGCGTAGAACAGGCACAGCAGCAGGCCTGGTGCCATGGCACCAGCGTACATGTCACCTACCGAGGTGCCCAGCTGGTCGGCCAGCACAATCAGCACCAGCGATGGCGGGATGATCTGTGCCAGGGTGCCGGATGCCGCGATGACACCAGTGGCAATACGCGTGTCGTAGCCGTAGCGCAGCATGATGGGCAGCGAGATCAGGCCCATCGAAATTACGGAGGCGGCGACCACACCGGTGGTGGCCGCCAGCAGGGCGCCGACAAAGATCACCGCATAGGCCAGGCCGCCGCGTACCGAGCCGAACAGTTGGCCGATGGTATCCAGCATGTCTTCTGCCATGCCGGAGCGTTCCAGTATCAAGCCCATGAAGGTAAAGAACGGTATCGCCAGCAGCGTGTCGTTACGCATGATGTCGTATACCTGGTTGGGCAGGGCTTGCAGCAGCTCGGGGCGCAGCAGTTCAAAGTGGATGCCGATCCAGCTGAACAGCAGGCCGACGGCGCCCAGGGCAAAAGCTACCGGATAGCCGATCAGCAAAAAGGCGATCAGCGAGCAGAACATAATGGGGGCTAGCATGTCGAGGCTCATACCGGCTCCTTGTGAACGTCAGTGTTTTTTTCGGAAGGGTCGGTAGCCAGGCCTTGCAGGAAAGCTACGCGCTTGATGATTTCTGACACGCCCTGCGCCAGCAGCAGCGAGAAACCCACCGGAATCAGCAGGAAGGCCGGCCAGCGAATCAGGCCGCCGGCGTCGGACGACATTTCGCCGCTTGTCCAGGCGTCCATGAACATGGGCCAGCCGTACATGATGATGATCACGCAGACCGGAGACAGGAAGAACACGGTGCCAATAATGTCGATCATGGCCTGACCGCGCTTGGACAGCTTGCTGGCCAGCAAATCGATGCGGATGTGTTCGTTCTTTTGCAGGGTATACGCTGCGGCCAGCAGGAACACGGCCGAGAACAGATACCACTGGATTTCCAGGAAGGCGTTAGAGCTGATGTCGAACGCCTTGCGGATGACCGCGTTTCCGGCGCTGATGAGCACGACGACAAGCACGAGCCATGACGCAGCCCGGCCCACGCGTGCGTTGATCGCGTCGATCAGACGCGACAAGGCAAGCAGTGAATGCACTGGTTTTCTCCTGTGTAGTGTTTTTACAGCTTTAGCTGCTTTTTATCAGCCTTCTCCAAGGCTGCTACCGTTATCGGTTGCTGCTATAGAAACACAGGGCGTGGCACTTGCAAAGTACAAACGGGTAGGGGATTACCCTTGGTTGTCTGGCTGGCGGCGTTTGAGCTGCAAACGCAGGCAGTCGTGGCAGGTGTGCACTGCGGCTATGCGCCAGCTTTGTAGCGGCTGGTAACCCAGCACGGTGGTGTGCAGCCAGCGTTGTACGGTGGGTATGTCGCGCCAGTGCAGGGTGAGGTGTTGTTGGTCTATGGCCAGCCACGGCAGCGATGCGGCCAACCTTTGCAGCAGGCGCGTGGCCATACCGCTATTGGCAGCCAGACTGGCTGCCTTGCCCAGAAAGTGGCCGCGCAGGCCGGGCTGCATGTCGTCAGCTTGCAGGTGGTAGCGCAGGCGCAGGCTGTCGTCACCTGGCGTGACGGGTTCGGGCTGGCAGTGCAGCTGCAGGATGGTGGCGGCGGGGTGGTGCAGGTGTAGCCAGAAAACCGCACCGTGTTCGTCCAGCAGCAGGTCTTCCACCGTGAGTTCGTCGCTATCCAGCCAGCTTTTCAGCTGTTTGAGCAGCAGCGCGGCGGGCAGGCTGATGCCGTCGCGGTGCAGGCGCGGGCGCAGGGTTTGCCAGCTGTGCCAGCGAGAGGTGTCCATCTCAGTCGAACAGGGTTCGCGCGCCTTCGTAGCGGGCGGCGAAGTAGCTGTTGTCCAGGCGGTCCACGCGAATCACGCTATTGCTGCGCGGCGCGTGCACGAATTTGCCGTCGCCGATGTAGATGCCCATGTGCGAGAACGGTTTGCCCAGCGTGTTGAAGAACACCAGGTCACCCACGCGCATGCGGCTATTGTCAATGGGGCGGGCCAGGCTGGCGATCTGTGCGGCATTGTGTGGCAGCTTTACCTTGGCGGCGTTCTGGTAGATGTAGGCCACCATGCCGCTGCAGTCCAGCCCGGCTTCCGGGTTGCTGCCGCCAAATTTGTAATCGATATCCAGCAGGCTCAGGGTGTACATCAGGATTTCACGGCCAGCGCCCTCGGCTTGCAGGCCGGCCAGGCTAATACCGGGCCGGCTGGCGGGTTTGGCCGGTTTTTTCGGGGTGGGTGGGGCGCTGGCGCAGCCCGCCAGTGCCAGCGCCGTGGCCCAGAGCACCAGCCCTTGGCGGCTGGCCAGCTGCGCGAGGGTGGTGCGTTTCGTCATGCCTGTTTTGCCTCCAGTGCTTCCCAGCGCTCCAGTTTTTCCAGCAGCAGCAGGTCGATTTCTTCGATACGCGCTTGCCAGCCGCGTGCTTCCAGCGGGGCGCTGCGGTAGGCGTTAGGGTCCAGCAGTTTCTCGTTCAGCTGGGCTTGTTCGCTTTCTAGGTCGGCGATCTCTTGTGGCAGGCGCTCCAGCTCGCGCTTTTCGTTAAAGCTGAGTTTCTGCGTGCGGGCGCTACGGTCGCGTTCCGGCTTCGCATCCACGTTGGCCGCCTGGTTGTCTTTGCGCGCCGGGGTATCCTGCTTCATGGCAGCCATGCGGGCTTTGGTGTCTACCCAGTCCTGGTAGCCGCCAGGGTATTCTTCCAGCCGGCCTTCGCCTTCAAAGGC
>JAIXTB010000307.1 GCA_027484385.1 Neisseriaceae bacterium
CGACAAGAAAGCGCTGTTCGGCGGCTTTTTCCTCATCGGCCTCAGCGGCTTCGGCGGCGTGCTGCCGCAGGCGCAGCACCAGCTGGTACAACGCCGGCGCTGGCTGAACGACGCCGAGTTTGCCGAGCTGCTGGCGCTGGGCCAGGTACTGCCCGGCCCCAATATCGTCAATATGGCGGTGGCCATCGGCAGCCGCTTTCACGGCGTGGCCGGCGCACTGCTGGCGGTGGCCGGCTTGCTGCTGGCGCCGCTGGTGCTCATCCTGCTGCTGGCGACGCTGTACCAGCATTATCAGCAGGCCAGCTGGCTACAGCAGCTGCTGGCCGGGCTGGCACCGGCCGGCATCGGCTTGTTGCTGGGCATGGTGCTGAAGCTGGCGTCACGGCTGCCCCGCCGCCGGCTGCCGTGGCTATTGGCCCTGCTCACCTTTATTGCCGTAGCAGGCGTGCACCTGCCGCTGTGGCTCGTGCTGCTGGTGCTGGCACCGCTGGGCATAGGCCTGGCATGGCACTACCCACAAGGAGGGCTGTGACATGCTGCTGTTTCTGTTTCTGATGTTTGTACAGTTTTCCCTGCTGGCGGTGGGCGGCGCCAACGCCATCGTGCCGGAGCTGCACCGTGTGGTAGTCACCGAGCTGCACTGGATGAGCGGCCAGGAGTTTGCCGCGCTGTTTGCGCTGGCTCAGGCTGCGCCGGGGCCGAATGTACTAATAGTGAGCCTGGTAGGCTGGAAGGTAGCGGGCGTGCCCGGCGCCATTGTCAGCCTGATCGGCATCTGCCTGCCGTCGTCGCTGCTCAGCTTCTGGGTGGCGCGCTGGTGGCAGCAGGCGCGCGGCAGCCAGCTGACTACCACCATCAACAAAGGGCTGGCGCCGCTGACCGTGGGGCTCATTGCGGCAGGTGTGGCCATGATGGCCGCCAGCCATCCGCCAACCCTGGCTGGCGGCCTGCTGCTGGCTAGCTGCGCACTATTGAGCTGGCGCACACGGCTGAACCCGCTGTGGCTGCTGGCAGCAGGCGCTGCCGCCGGGCTGGGCGGGCTAGTGTAAGCCAGCTACCGATAGCCCGCCTGAAGGCGGGCAACAACGCCACATTGCGATAAAACTTGCTATAGAATTGCCGGCCTTTTCCCGCTGTTGTTGCTTGCATGAAAAAGCCGCTTGTCCTGCTACCCCTGCTTGTTGCCCTGCTTTACGCTGCTGTCGAACACTACCAGGCCCCGGCCACCCCTGCTGCGGCCAACCCTGGCCCAGGCGGGCCGCAAGTAGCCACCCGTTTTGCCGACTGCCCGCAGCTGTTCTACCGCAACACCCCGCCAGCCATCCCCGCCGCACAGCAGCACGCCAGCACGCGCGAGCTGTGCTTCGACGATTTTGCCATTCTGTACGACGGCGACCGGCGCACCCCTGTATTTGCCGCCGAAAAACTGTCTGCCCGCAGCCTGGCCGACGCCGACGAAAAGCGCACCGACCGTTTCTACGAAGAAGCCCGCCTGCGCAGTAGCGAGCGCGCCACGCTGGCCGACTACCGCGGCAGCGGCTATGACCGTGGCCACATGGCCGCCGCCGCACAGCGCACCACGCCCGAGGCCATGGCGCAAAGCTTTAGCCTGGCCAATATGGTGCCGCAAGTGCCGGAAAATAACCGTGGCGTATGGGCCCGCGCGGTAGAGGCCGCCACGCGCAAATACGTGCAGCGCGCCAGCGGCGATGTGTACGTGTTTACCGGCCCCTATTTCGACATGCAGCAAACCCCGCGCTACGCGGGCAAGGTGCGCGTGCCCGACGCCTTGTACAAGCTGGTGTACGACCCCACCACCGGCAAGTCCTGGGTGTACTGGACGGCCAATGCCGACGTGGCCAAGCCGCAGATGCTCACCTACGCCGAGCTGCAAAGCCGCACCGGCATAAGCTTTCTGCCGCAGTAAGCACCACACAGCCAGCGGGCAAGGTTGGCCGCATTGGCACTTTTGTTCATGCTTTGTGTTGGACAAAATCCGGGCGCATTACTATGATCAGGGCAGTAATGAACCCTGCCCTGGCCCGCCATCATGACCTCCGATACTGCCCCCGCACCTCTGCCCGCCCCGGCCGCCTGGCTGGGCTACGGTGGTGCCTTGCCCTTTATTACCCTGGCTGCCTTGTGCTGGCTAGCCGCTAGCCACGCCGGCTTCTGGTTCGGCCTGCTGCTGGCCTACGGTGCCGTGATTTTGTCGTTTGTCGGCGCGCTGCACTGGGGCTTTGCCATGACGCTGCCGGGGCTGGACACCGCACGCCGCAGCCGCATGATGGCCTGGAGCGTGGTACCAGCGCTGCTGGCCTGGCCTGCGGTGCTGCTACCGGCCGCCCCCGGCGTAGCCACCCTGCTGCTGGGCTATCTGCTGCATTACCTGCAAGACCAGCGCCTGTGCCGCCATGCCGACCTGCCCAGCTGGTACCTGCCGCTGCGCCGCCACCTTAGCCTGGCCGCCGGCACAAGTCTGCTGGCCGGCATGCTGGCACTGCAGGGCTAAGCCATGAGCCGCTACTTCAACAAACTGGCCGGTTTCCAGCGCAGCCCCGCCGGGCTGGAAAGCCGCCTGCTGGCGCTGGCGCCGCGCTGCCTGGTTTACGGCACGCTGCTGCTGGGTAGCCCTATCTGCCTGTGGCGGCTGCAGGTCTGGTTGTGGCCCGGCAGCTTTAGCGCACAACAGGCGAGCATGGTGGATATTCTGGCCATCAGCTGGCTGATTCTGCTGTGGACGGTGGTGTTTACCGTGGCGCTGGGCGCGTGGATCGTGCGCATCATGAAAGGCCCAGCCTACGTGGCCGATGCCTACCCGCTGGCCGACCACCCGCGCCCCGGCAGCCAACCCGCCCTGCCGCCACACCATGACTGACAACACCAAATCCCGCGCCGTACCCGTGGGCCGCCTGTCGCGGCTGGCGCGCCTGGGCACCCTGGCTAGCGGCATTGCCGGTGGCATGGTGGCCGAAGGCGCACGCCGGCTCGCCAGCGGCCAACGCCCGCAATGGCAAGACCTGCTGCTGACCCCGGCCAACGCCACCCGCTTTGCCCACCAGCTGTCGCAGATGCGCGGCGCCGCCATGAAAATGGGACAGCTGCTGTCGATGGACGCCGGCGACCTGCTGCCGCCTACCCTGCGCGACATCCTGGCCACGCTGCGCGAAGACGCACACACCATGCCGCTCAGCCAACTGGCGGACGTACTGGAGCAGGAATGGGGTGAAGACTGGCAAACACGTTTCAAACGCTTTTCTTTTCAGCCGGTGGCGGCGGCGTCTATCGGCCAGGTGCACCGTGCCGAGCTGGCCAGCGGCCAGACGCTAGCGATCAAGGTGCAGTATCCCGGCGTGGCACGCAGCATTGACAGCGATGTAGACAATGTCGCCAGCCTGCTGCGCCTGAGCGGCCTGCTGCCGCCGGGCTTCGAGCTGGCCACGCTGCTGGCCGAAGCCAAGCGCCAGCTGCACCAGGAAGCCGACTACCAGCAGGAAGCGGCCAACCTGCAGCACTACCGCCAGCTGCTGGCCGGCCACGCCGACCTGCTGCTGCCGCAAGCCGTGCCCGAGCTGTGCACGCCGCGCATCCTGGCCATGGACTTTATCGACAGCGTGCCCATTACCACGCTGCAGCAGGCGCCGCAGGCCGAGCGCGACCGCGTAGCCACCCTGCTGTTCGATTTATTGCTGCGCGAAATCTTCGACTTTGCCTGCCTGCAAAGCGACCCGAACTTTGCCAACTACCGCTACCAGCCAGATAGCGGCCGGCTGGTGCTGCTGGACTTTGGCGCCACGCGCCGGCTGGCGGCCGACACCGTGCAGCACTACCGCCGCCTGCTGTTGGCCGCACAGCAGCAAGACCGGCAGGCGCTGGGCGAGGCGGCTACCGCGCTGGGCTATTTCCCGCAGCAGGTCTCGGCGCGGCATTACGATGAAGTGATGGCTATCTTTCTGCTGGCGTGCGAGCCGCTACGCCACGCCGGCGCCTACGACTTTGGCAACAGTACGCTGGCCGCGCGCATGCGCGATGCCGGCTGGGCCATGCGCCACGAGCGCGACGCCTGGCACACCCCGCCGGTGGATGCACTGTTCCTGCACCGCAAGGTAGCCGGGCTATCCCTGTTGGCCGCGCGCCTGCAGGGACGGGTGGACATCGCGAGCCTGTTTGCCCGCTACCACAGCAGTCCGGCGGCGATCACGTCATAGTTTGCGCAGGTATTTGAAGCGGATATCGATAAACTTCTGCCGCCAGCTGCGCAGGTCTTCCAGGCTCATGTGGTAGGGCTTGATGACACAGCCGTCCTGGTGGGCACGTACGGGCACCTGCCACAAGTTGTCGATATCCAGTCCACCAATGAATAAATTGTCACGCACGCTTTGCTCGAATACGGGGGTGCCGGGGAAGGGTATCAGGGTGCCTACCCAGTTACGGTCCAGCTGCAGGTCGTCGATCATGTCCATGGTTTCCTGCAAGGTTTCATTGGTGTCCTCAGGGAAACCCATGATCCAGTTGCCGGCCAGGCTGACTCGGTGCTTTTTCAGGTCTTCTACCACTTTGTAGATGGTGTCGCGTTTCAGGCCCTTCTTGATCACGGTGTTGCGGATATAGTCCGAGCCATGCTCTGGCGCCAACAGTGCCGAAGTCATGCCCGCCGCCACCATGGCGTCGATCACATCGGTACGCAGGCTGTTCATGCCCAACCCACCGGCGGTAGTGAACTGGATATCCAGGCCGCGGCGCAGAATCTCGTTGCAGATACCCAGGATGTGCTTGTTGTCTACCGTGAGGTTGTCGTCCATGAAGGTAAAGAAACGTTGGCCGCGCTCGGTGGCCAAGTACTCCAGCTCGTCGACAAATTTTTCCGGTGTGCGCCGCCGCAGCTTGCGCCCCTGCACCAAGTACATATCACAGAAGGTGCATTTAAACGGGCAACCGCGCTCGGAAATCACCGGCACCACATTTTTGATAACGTGGTTCTTGAAGTTGGAGTAATGGCCCAGGTCCATTTCGAACTCGGTAAAGTCCACCATATCCCAAGCCTGCATCGGCAGCTCTTCGTAATCGATCCACTCGCGATCGCGGTTGATACGCACTTTGCCTTGCTCATCGCGGAAGGCAAACGACTTGATATCGTTCAGGTTGCCCAGCTCGCCGCTGGCAATGCGGTCGGCCATAGCCACCATCTGCGGCTCGCCTTCGCCCAAGGCGATGTAGTCGAACTCCGGGCAGTTGATGAGGATTTCCTGCGGGTAGGTAGTGGCGTGAATGCCGCCGGTCATAATCTTGAGCCCCGGCGCTACCGCCTTGATCTCGCGCGCATAGTGCCAAGCGGTTTTCATGAAACCGGAAAACAGAAAGGAAATGGCCACCAGGCCAGGCTGCTCGGTACGGATGGCGTGCGTGATTTTGTCCAGGCAATACTGGTTGGGCTCGGCCTGCTCGTGCACACGCCGGTTGTTCAGGTCTAGCAATACCGGTGTGTGGCCGGCCTTGCGCAGCACCGCTGCCAGCGACAGCAAAGCCGCAGAAGGCAGGAAATCTGTGCGGTTGGGCTGGGGCTCATCCAGATAGGGGGCAATCAGCAGTACTTTCACCTTGGCATTCTCCGTGTGTCTTTTATCGTGTTGTGCAACAGGCTTTCAGCTATAGCCCTTCTTGTGGTGGGTGTATAAAACCACAACATGGTCACGGTTTAAAGCAATAACTAAAAAATGCACACAGATAAAACGCAGGAAAACACACAAGAACCATAAAACAGCGCGCAGGCCGCAGGCCTAAGCGGGCAAGCCTGCGCCGTTTACACAGGCAACCGAGGCACGTCGGCCAGGCCGTACTGGCGGGCTAGTGCCTCAACCACCAGCTCGTGGTCGGCGCGCTGCGCCAGGCCAGACACCCCTACCGAACCGATGCACCCTACGCCAGCCACGCGCAGCGGGAAGCTGCCACCATGGCTGGCGTAATCGCGCTCTGGCAGCGCGCTGCGCTCGGCCAGGGTTTTGCCTTTTAGCTGGCAGGCCAGCCCCACCGCGTAGGAGCTTTGCTGGAAATGCTGCACCACATTGTGTTTGCGCCGCAGCCAGTCGTCGTTGGCGGGCGTGGCGCCGGGCAACATGCTGAAAAACAGGCGCTGCTGGTTTACCGTAATGGCAATGGCCACCGGGGCTTGCTGCGCCAGCGCCAAGGCCCGCAGCGCCGAGCCCAGCTGCCAGGCGTCGTTTTCATCGAAATGCGGCAGTACCAGCATGGCTTCCTGGCGGGCGACCAGCGCCAATTCGTCTTGTAGCAACATGGGGTGTCCTTGAAAGCAGTGTGAGCCAGTATGTGGCAGCACGTGGTCAGGGGCATGGCGGCCGGGCAGCGACGGTAGCGCTCAGGCCGGTACCGCCAGTATCACGCTGGATGCCTTGAACAGGGCACTGGCCGGCTGCCCCACCGCCAGCGCCAGCGTATCGCAGCTATCGTTCGTCACTACGGCGGCTACGCTGACACCGCCGGGCAGTGCCACCACCACCTCGGTATTCACCGCCCCCGGCTGGATGCGCGCTATCTCGCCGTGCAGCTGGTTGCGCGCCGAAAAGCGCGCGCTGCCGGCGTCGCTTACCAGCATGATGGACGACGCTTTCACCAGCGCCAGTGCCTGCGCACCCGGCTGCAAACCCAGGCCCAGCACGCTGTCGTGGGTCACCGTCGCCACGATGCGCTGGCCGGCAGGGGTCAGCAGGGTCACTTCGTCGTTCACGGCGCCTGGTTTGACCGCCTCGACGGTACCGGCAAACTGGTTGCGGGCGCTGGTGCGCATGGCCATCTTCCTTATCAGTACATAGTCGTCGGCCAGCGCGGGGGCCTGGCTGGCGAGGCTGTGGACAAAGCGCTGGTGCTCGGCCTGCAGGGTATGAAAGTTGTGCAAAAGCTGCTCGCCACGCGCGGTAAGCTGCGTGCCACCACCGCCCTTGCCACCGGCCAGCCGCGCCACCAGCGGCTCGCCAGCCAGGTTATTCATGGTGTCGATGGCGTCCCAGGCGGCTTTGTAGCTCATGCCTGCTGCCTTGGCTGCCCCGGTAATGGACCCGCAGGCAGCAATGTGCGCCAAGAGGGCCATGCGGTCGGCGCCGCCCAGTGGCTGGCCGTCTATGGTCATCCACAGGCTGCCCTGCAGCTGGATGGTTTTATCTGTCATGGCGGGACGTTGCCTCGGTAAAGGTGGCCAGGTTGGCCGCATGGGCCTGGCCGTCGCGCAGCTCGAATACCTGCTGGCCAAACAGGGACACGTCTTGTTCGTCGTGGGTAATCAGCAGCAGCGGTATCTGCACCTGTGCCAGCAGGGCCAGCAGCGCCTGGCGCATGTCGTGGCGCAGCGCCGGGTCCAGCGCCGCAAAGGGTTCGTCCAGCAGCAAAGCGCGCGGTTTGGCCACCAGCGCCCGCGCCAGGGCCACACGCTGGCGCTGGCCGCCGGACAGCTCGCCCGGCCGCTGCTGTGCCATGGCCGCCAGGCCAAAGCTATGCAGCCAGTGCTCTACTTCGTCGTGCTGTGCGCTGGTACGCGGGTTCAGCCAGCCGCGCACCAGGCCAAAGGCCACGTTTTGCCGCACGGTCAGGTGGGGAAACAGCGCGTAATCCTGAAACAGATAGCCCAGCTGCCGCGCCTGCGGCGTCAGGTTGACCCCGCCGGGCTGCGAAAACAGCAGCCGCCCGCCCAGGCGGATATGGCCGCTGTCTGGCGTCATCAGCCCGGCAATGGCCTTGAGGGTCAGGCTTTTGCCGGCACCGGACTGGCCAAACAGCACGGTGTGCTGGCTGGCCGATTGCAGCTGTACGTTCAGCTGAAAGCTGCGCTTGCCGGTATGCAGGGTTTTCTGGATGGCAATATCAAGCATGCGGCCCCCTAGCGCTGCGCGACCCGGCCGGGGGCCAGGTAGCCTGCGGCCAACAGTACGGTGATGCACACGGCCGAGATCACGGCCACCAGCAGGTTGGCCACATCGTCTTGCCCGGCCTGCACCGCTTCGTACACGGCTATCGACAGGGTCTGGGTTTTGCCCGGAATGCTGCCAGCCACCATCAGCGTGGCGCCAAACTCGCCTAGCGCACGGGCAAAGGCCAGCAGGATACCGGCCAGAATACCGCGCCAGGCCAGCGGCAGGGTAATGCGGAAAAACACTGCCAGACGGCTGATGCCCAGCACCTGCGCCGCCTGCTCCTGCTGGCCGTCTACCGCCTCGAACGCCGCCCGCGCCGGCTTGAACACCAGTGGAAACGCCACCACCGCCGCGGCGATGACCGCGCCCTGCCAGCTAAAAATCAGGTTAATGCCCCACTGCGCCTGCAGCCAGCCGCCCAGCGCGCCCTGCCTGCCCAGTAACACCAGCAGGTAATAGCCCAGCACGGTAGGCGGCAGCACCATGGGCAGCGTCAGCAGCGTGTCCAGCACATCGCGCCCGGGAAAGCGCCCGCGTGCCAGCACAAAGCCGGTCGCCACGCCCGCGAGCCCCGCCAGCAAGGTGGCCAGACCGGCTACTTTCAGCGACAGCGCCAGGGCGCCCCATACGGTATCCATACCCGGCATCACTCAGGGTTTCTGAAAGCCATAGCGGGCCAGAATGGCCTGCCCGGCGGGTGACAACACATAGTCGATAAAGCTTTTGGCCTCGCGCGGGTTGGCCGCAGCGGTGGTGCTAGCAATGGGGTAGCGGATGGCCTCACCCAGCGGCACGGTAAACGCTACTTTTACCTTGTCGGCCATCTGCCGGGCATCGGTGGCGTACACAAAACCGGCATCCACCTCGCCCCGCGCTACGTAGTCCAGCGACTGGCGCACGTTCAGCGTGTTCACCGCCTTGGCACTCAGCGCCGGCCACAGCCTGGCCACCTCCAACGCACTCTGGGCATAGCGCCCTACCGGCACGCTGGCCGGGTTGCCTATCGCCAGCTTGCCGTAAGCAGGCCGGGCCAGCTCGGCCAGGCTTTTCGGGGCCAGTTTGCTAGCGGCCGGCACCACCAGCACCAGGGTATTGCCCGCAAAATCGCGGCGGCTGGCCGGCTGGATCAGGCCCTGTTTTGCAGCCTGGTCCAGGGTTTCCTGGTCGGCCGAGGCCAGCACATCCACCGGCGCCCCTTTGGCCAGCTGCTGCAGTAGCGCGCCAGAGGCGGCAAAGTTCAGCAGCACCTTGCTGCCGGGGTGCTGCGCCTCGAAGCCCTGCGCCACGTCTTTAAAAGCATTACTCAGGCTGGCGGCGGCCGATACCGTTATCTCGCCGGCCAGCGCCATACTGCAGGCCAGGCTCAGGCCCATGCTGGCCACCAGGGTGTGAATGCGCGTCATGTTGCCTTGCTCCGCGTAGGGAAATCGACGCGCTATATAAGCACGTATATAGCGGCAGGCGCAATACGGCAGCATGCGGCCAACTAGCGCTAGGCCTGCGGCCAGATCTGGGCAATATCCGCCACGCACTGCTCGAATAGCGGCTTGCCAAACAGGTAGCCCTGTACCAGATGCACGCCTATCTCTTGCAGGCAGGCCAGCTCCTCGCGCGTTTCCACACCCTCGGCAATCACGCGGATACCCAGCTCGTCGCACATGCGCACCACGCAGGCCACAATCACGCGGCTGGCTTTCTTCTGCTCGATGCCCCGCACCAGCGCCATATCCAGCTTGACGATATCCGGCTGAAAACTGGCCAGCAGGTTCAGCCCGGCGTAGCCCGCGCCAAAGTCGTCAATCGCCGTCATGAAGCCAATGCGCTGGTAGGCGCTAAACACCTTGGCCAGCCAGCTGCCGTCGTCGATGCGCTCGCTCTCTACCGTCTCGAAAATGATCTGGTCTACCGGAAAGCCAAACTGGCGCGCCGCCTGCAGCGTGGTACGTATGCACACCTCGGGGCGGTAAATGGCATTGGGCAGAAAGTTGATGGACAGCCTGCTGCGCATACCCAGCCGCGCCGCCACCTCGATGGCTTTCACACGGCAAGCCTGGTCAAAACGGTAGCGGTTGGTGTCGTTCACCTGCGCCAGTACACTGAACGCCCCTTCGCCCGCCGGGCCACGCACCAGCGCCTCGTGCGCAAAAATGCTACCCGCGCGCAGGTCGATAATGGGCTGGAAAGCGTAGCTAAAAGAAAAACCCAAGGGCTCGCCATCGCGGCAGTCACCGCAAGGGGGCAAGGCGGCGGTGGAGTCGGTATCAGGGCTGATAGGGATAAGGTTCATGTGCGTACGGCATCATAATGCGTGAAGGAAGATTTATTGCCAGTATAGGGCAGCTTGCAGGTAATACCGTGGCATTGTCTGTCGTTCCTGCCTATGAACGTCGACAATACCCCCACTCTGGCAACGCTTGGCGGTTGTTTTCCAGGTTTATTAAAAATCATGTTCCGGCACTCACCCAAACACCACTAGACTGACCAGTCTATTTGCACTATCATGCAGCGCATGGCACGAGAACGACTGCACACCGACACCCGCGAACACATCCTGGCTACTGGCGAGGCGCTGATCCATGGCCGCAGCTTTACGGCGATGGGCCTGACCGAGCTCTTGAACGAAGCCGGGGTGCCGAAGGGGTCGTTTTATCATTACTTCAAGTCGAAAGAAGACTTTGGCGTCGCCATGCTGACCCGCTACTTTGCGGTGTACCGCGAGCGTGTTGGCCTGCTGCTGGCCGATGACAGCATGGGTGATGGCCGTGCCCGGCTGCTGGCTTACTTTCGGCAATGGCTGGATAACCACGCCCGCTGCGAAGCGCACAGCTGCTTGGCGGTCAAGCTGGCGGCCGAGGTGTCCGACCTGTCCGAGCCGATGCGCCTGGCACTGCATGAGGGCATGGACGCTATCGTGCACAGGTTGGCCGCATGCATCCGCGCTGGCCAGGCCGATGGCAGCATCAAGCCGCAGCTGCCACCGGACGAAACCGCCTACGCGCTGTACAGCCTGTGGCTGGGCGCGGCGCTGATGCAGAAAACCCAGCACAGCCTGCTGCCGCTGCAGGCAGCCATGACGCATACCGAAGGCCAGCTGGCGCCCTGCCGCCCGGCAGCCTGATACGACACACACCGTTTGCCCATGGGCAGGCGGTTTTTTTGAAGCACAATCTAGACGACTGGTCTAATAATTTATTCTTCGGAGCTTGTGATGAACCACGCACTCGAACAGATGCAACAACACCGCAGTATCCGCAGCTACCAGGACAAAGCCGTACCGGCCGAGGTGCTGGACGCGGTGCTGCGCGCCGCCTGGCACGGCCCTACCTCCATCAACGGCCAGCAGGTGTCGCTGGTGGTGGTACAGGATGCCGCCCGCCGTGCGCGCATTGCCGAGATCGCCGGCGGCCAACCCTGGATCGCCCAGGCGCCGGTATTCGTTGCGGTGGTGGCCGACTTCTACAAAACCCGCCTGGGCGTGGCTGCCGCCGGTAGCGAACAAGTAATCCACGACAGCGTGGAAGGCTTTGCCGTGGCCGCCGTGGACGCCGGCATTACCATGGGCAATCTGATGACCGCAGCCCGCGCCGCCGGCTTGGGCGTGGTGCCGATTGGCGGTATTCGCCGCGACCCGGCTGCCATGATCGAGCTGCTGGGCCTGCCCGAGCTCACCTTCCCGCTGGCCGGTGTGGTACTGGGCTACAGCGCCGACGATAGCGCCGTGAAGCCGCGCCTGCCGCTGGCTACGTTTGCCCATAGCGAGCGCTACGATGCCGCCGCCCTGCCCGGCCACATCGCCGCCTACGACCAGACCCTGCAGCAACACTGGCAAAACCTGGGCCGCGCCGACGGCGAGCCTTGGAGCCAGAGCATTGCCCGTTATTACCAGCAAGTGTATTTCCCGCAAGTGGCCCCGGTAGCACGCGCCCAGGGCTTTGGATTCGACCGCTAAACTGCAAGCAAAGGACACCTCATGCAAGCCGATAAACTGCTGACCCCCGTGCGCCTGGGCGCCGTGACCCTGAACAACCGTGTGCTGATGGCACCGCTGACCCGCCTGCGTAATACCGAGCCGGGCGACGTGCCCACCGAGCTGGCCATCGAGTACTACCGCCAGCGCGCCGGTGCCGGCCTGATCATTAACGAAGGCACCCACATCTCCCCTACCGCCAAAGGCTACGCTGGCGCGCCGGGTATCTACAGCGAGGACCAGATCCAGATGTGGCAGCGCGTGAACGACGCCGTGCACGCCGAAGGCGGCAAGATCGCCATCCAGCTATGGCACACCGGCCGCATCTCGCACACCAGCCTGCAGCCGGGCGGCGAAGCCCCGGTGGCACCGTCTGCCATTGCGGCCGACAGCAATACCAATATCCGTGACGAAAACGGCCAACTGGTGCGCGCCCCGGTATCCACGCCGCGTGCGCTGGAAACCGCTGAAATCGCCGACCTGATCGAAGACTACCGCCGCGCCACCGACAACGCGCGCCGCGCCGGCTTCGACCTGGTGGAAATTCACGGTGCCCACGGCTATCTGCTGGACCAGTTCCTGTCGCCGGTGGCCAACCAGCGTACCGACCAGTACGGCGGCAGCGTGGAAAACCGCGCGCGCATCGTGCTGGAAGTGCTGGATGCGGTAATCGCCGAATGGGACGCCGACCACGTGGGCATCCGCCTGTCGCCGCTGGGCGTGTTCAACGGCCTGTCGGAAACCGACCAACAGGAGATGGCGCTGTACCTGATTGGCGAAATCGCCAAGCGCGGTATCGCCTTCCTGCACCTGTCCGAGCCGGACTGGGCCGGCGGCCCGGCCTGGAGCGACGACTTCCGCCAGCGCGTGCGTGCCGTCTACCCTGGCAGCATCGTGGCGGCCGGTGGCTACACGCTGGAAAAAGCCGAAAAGCTGATCGGCGCCGGCCTGATCGATGCCGTGGCCTTTGGCCGTAGCTTCATCGCCAACCCGGACCTGCCGGCCCGCCTGGCAGCCGGTGCCGCGCTGAACCCGCCGCGCCCGGAAACCTTCTACGGCGGTGGTGCCGAGGGCTACACCGACTACCCGGTACTGGGCCAGTAAGCCCACGGCCCGGCGCGGGTTTGCCCGTATCGGGCACATCACGACGATATTGCCTGCGGCCAACGTTGGCCGCAGGCCACCACGAGATACACCATGAAAAATGTACTGTTTGTGCTGACCAGCCACGACCAGCTGGGTGATACCGGCCACAAAACCGGCTTTTGGGTAGAAGAATTCGCCGCGCCTTACTACGTGCTGGCCGACGCCGGCATCAACGTGACCCTAGCCTCGCCACTGGGCGGCCAGCCACCCATCGACCCGAAAAGCGCTGACCCGGCGTTTGCCACCCCCGCTACCCAGCGCTTTGACGCAGACAGCGCGCTGCAAGCCCGCCTGGCCGCTACCCTGCCGCTGGCCAGCGTGGATGCGGCCAACTACGACGCCGTGTTCTACCCCGGTGGCCACGGCCCGCTGTGGGACCTGGTCGACAATGCCGACTCGCTACGCCTGATCGCCGACACCGTGGCCGCCGGCAAGCCGCTGGGTGCCGTATGCCACGCCAGCGCCGCGCTGGTGAACGCGCTAGCCGCCGATGGCACGCCACTGGTGGCCGGTAAACAGGTGACCGGTTTCAGCAATACCGAAGAAGACGCGGTACAGCTCACCGCCATCGTGCCGCTACTGGTAGAGGACGCCCTGCAAGCCAAAGGCGGCCTGTATAGCAAAGGCCCGGACTGGGCACCGTTTGTACTGGAAGACGGCCTGCTGATTACCGGCCAGAACCCGGCTTCGTCCGAAGGCGTAGCGCACGCACTGCTGGCACGCCTGCAAGGCTAAGCTGGCAATCGCTGGCTGAAAAGCAGACAGGGTTGGCCGCGGCCAACCCTGTTTTGTCTGGCGCCGGCACTGCCTTGCCGCCGTAGCAAGGGGGAATCTGCCACGCCGCTTGCCGCGGCCACCAGCCAGCAGGGCATGCCGGTACGGCAAGCGTGTTTGCCTGGCCGGTTACTCAGGCTGACGCTTGCTGCGCGTCCGCTGGCAACACGGTTTGCAGCTCGGTGATGGCCTCGGTCAAGGCATTCTGGAAGTGTTCTTCGGCCAGGCGGCCGGTGGCCAGCTCGTCAAAACCATCACGAATCATGGTGACAATGTCGCGCTCCTGGCGCTGCGTCAGCCCCATGGACAGCAGCGCGGCCTCTACCCTGTCCAGCACGCTGTTCAGGTGCAAGGTGGCGTCGGCCCGGCTCTGGCGCTGCAGCCGGTCGATATCGCCCAGTACGCGCCCCAGCTGCGCCACGGTGTCGCTGATGGCACTGCCCTGGCGGCGCGATTGCTGCTCGTATTGCAGGGCATGCAAACGCACCTCGGCCGACTCGACCAGCACGGCCAGGTGGTCGCGCAGGCGGCCGCAGCGTGCCTCGTCGTGCAAAGGCATATTACTGACAATCAGGTGCAGGCACGGATAGCTGATAGACAGGCGGTTCTTGAACTGCACAATGCGCTCCATACCGGCCATATGGTGCAGCACCGAAATCTCCAGCGGCGATACCTGGCCGTGGCTTTTCAGCGCCAGCGGGGCGGCATCGGTGGGTAGCAGCTGGACCACGCCTTCCACATCGAAAGCCTGCAATGCATCCAGCACAGCCTGCGCCAGTGCCGGGTAATCTGCGCAGTGGTTAAAGTGCTTGAGAGCATCGATCAGCATGCCGGTTTCACTCATGCTGCTCATGGCCACCATGGCGGTACTGGTGGCGTAACCGGCCTGCTGGCGCAGCTGCTGGCGCTCGGCCACGTTGTGCAGCACCCGTTCCACTTTGGCCAGCAACACCTGGGGCTCGACAGGTTTATTGACGAAATCTTCCCCCCCCACCTCGTAACCACGCACGTGTTCGTCTACCCCATCGAGTGCGGACAGGAACATCACCGGCACATCGGCCAGCGCCGGGTCCGCCTTGATGGTTTCGCACAGGGTAAAGCCATCCATGGCCGGCATGCGGACATCGGCCAGCAGCAGCGCGGGGGGCTGCTGCCGCATCATGGCCAGCGCGGTTTCCGGGTGGTTGGCAATACGCACCGGGTAATGCTGGCCCAGGGTTTCTTCCATAAAACCCAGCATGAATTCATCGTCATCCACCATCAGGATGGGATGCGTGTGGTCTATCGTCATGTCGTTCTCCTGTTGCCCTGACAGTATAAGCGAACAGCATCACGTTGTATGGTTCACTATTTATAAATAGCACTAACATTTATTAGCCTAACTTATCAAGTGGCATAATGAAGTACGCCGTGCTCCCCACGCTACGATAAGCAGCGCCAACACCCACCCTTTTGGCATAACGTGCCATGCGCTTGACAGCTGTTGCCTGCCACCTAGAATCGGCCAAAGCGAAATAGCCTGCTTCCCCACCGGGCCTGCGTACCGCACTGGCCATCGACCCTCGGAGTGCCCATGCAAGACCTGTTCATCCTGGCGCTGGACCAAGGCACCACCAGCTCGCGTGCCATCTTGTTCAACCGTAGCGGCGACATGGTGGCCAGCGCGCAGAAGACGTTCCGCCAGCACTACCCGCAGCCGGGCTGGGTAGAGCACGACCCGATGGAAATCTGGGCCGGCCAGGTAGGCGTAGCGGCCGAAGCACTGGCGCGCGCCGGGGTAACGGGCAGCCAGATCGCTGCGCTGGGCATTACCAACCAGCGCGAAACCACCGTCGTGTGGGACCGCGACACCGGCCAGCCGGTGTACAACGCCATCGTATGGCAAGACCGCCGCACCGCCGGCTTCTGCGACGAGATACGCGCGCGCGGCCTGGCGGACACCATCCGCAACAAGACCGGCCTGCTGGTAGACGCCTATTTTTCGGCCACCAAAATCCGCTGGATTCTGGACAACGTACCGGGTGCGCGCGAACGCGCCCTGGCCGGCAAACTGGCGTTCGGTACCATCGATAGCTGGTTGATCTGGCAACTGACCCATGGCGCGGTGCACGTCACCGACGTGTCCAACGCCTCGCGCACCATGCTGTACAACATCCACACCCTGCAGTGGGACGACGAGCTGCTGGCCATGCTGGGCATACCGGCCAGCCTGCTGCCACAGGTAAAAAGCTCCAGCGAGGTATACGGCCATACCCACGCTGCGCACCTGGGCGCTGCTATCCCCATCGCCGGTGTGGCCGGCGACCAGCAGGCCGCGCTGTTCGGCCAGCAATGCACCCTGCCTGGCATGGTGAAAAACACCTACGGTACCGGCTGCTTCATGATGATGAACACCGGCAACAAGCCGGTACCGTCGCATAACAAGCTGCTGACCACCATCGCCTGGCAGGTAGGCGAGCAGGTGCAGTATGCGCTGGAAGGCAGCATCTTTATGGGTGGCTCGGTGGTGAAATGGCTGCGTGACGGCCTGGGCATCATCAAGCAATCCAGCGATGTGGGCCCGCTGGCAGCCACGGTAACGGATAGCGACGGCGTGTATCTGGTACCGGCCTTTGCCGGCCTGGGCGCACCGCACTGGCATGCCCAGGCACGCGGCACGCTATCCGGCATGACGCAAGGCACCAGCGCCGCGCACATCGCCCGTGCCGCGCTGGACAGCATTGCCTTCCAGACCATGGACGTACTCGGGGCGATGCAGGCCGACGCGGGCATCACCATCGCCGAGCTGCGCGTGGATGGCGGCGCCAGCGTCAACAACATGCTGATGCAGTTCCAGAGCGATATTCTGGGCACTGCCGTCGCGCGGCCCAAAATCACCGAGACCACGGCACTGGGCGCGGCCTACCTGGCTGGCCTGGCCGTGCGCTACTGGCAAAGCACCGACGATATCCAGGGTCAATGGCAGCTGGATACACGCTTTACCCCGCAACAAAGCGCCGACACGGTAGCCCGCTACGTGGCTGGCTGGCACCGCGCTACCCGCGCCGCCATTGCCTGGGCCGACGACCAGGGCTAAATGCCTGCGGTACAAACGGCGCCGCCCTAGAGGGCATGCCGGGTAAACGTGCTGGCCACCCCATGCCCCAGCACAACAAAACGTCACACCTGGCACAGACACGCCATGTGTGTTCCGGGTGCTACCGCAAGACCTGCCCCGCCTATCTTCAGCATGCCCGCCTTGGGGGTAGCCAACGCAGCGCAAAGGACAGACAGTGGAACAGTACGATTTGCTGGTCATCGGTGGCGGTATCAACGGTGCGGGCATTGCCCGCGATGCAGCAGGGCGCGGCCTGCGCGTACTGCTGTGCGAAAAGGACGACCTGGCCGCGCATACCTCGTCGGCCAGCACCAAGCTGATCCACGGCGGCCTGCGCTATCTGGAGTATTACGCGTTCGGCCTGGTACGCAAGGCGCTACAGGAGCGCGAAGTACTGCTGGACGCGGCCCCGCACATCATGTGGCCGCTGCGCTTCGTAATGCCGCACGACGCCGGGCAGCGCCCGGCATGGCTGATCCGCTGCGGCCTGTTCCTGTACGACCACCTGGCACGACGCCGCCGCCTGGCAGGCAGCCAGCGCATCCGCCTTGACCGCCACCCGGCAGGCCGCCCGCTGCAAGCCCGCTACCCGCAGGGCTTTGTCTATTCCGACGGCTGGGTCAACGACGCCCGCCTGGTAGTACTGAACGCCATCGACGCCACCGAGCGCGGTGCCACCATCCTCACCCGCACCGCCTGCATCGCCGCCCGCCGCCAGGGTAACGGCTGGCAAGCCACCCTGCAGGGCGCAGGCGGTCAGCAAACCACCGTCAGCGCCCGTGCGGTAGTCAACGCCGCCGGCCCGTGGGTACAGCAGCTGCTTGGCGGCGTGATCCAGGCCCCGGCCCGCCACGCCATCCGCCTGGTAAAAGGCAGCCACATCATCGTGAAGCGCCTGTTCGATCACCCTGATGCCTACCTTTTCCAGAACCCGGACCAGCGCATCATTTTTGCCATCCCCTACGAGCAGAACTTCACCCTGATTGGCACCACCGACGTGGAATACCACGGCGACGCCGCTCAGGTAGCCATCGATAGCGACGAAGTGGCCTACCTGTGCCAGATGAGCAACCGCTACTTCACCCAGCAGATCAGCCCGGCCGACGTGGTAGCCACCTACTCTGGCGTGCGCCCGCTGCTGGATGACGACGCGGCCAACGCCAGCGGCGTCACCCGCGACTACGCGCTGGCGCTGGACACCGACGGCGCACCGCTGCTGTCGGTATTCGGCGGCAAAATCACCACCTACCGCAAGCTGGCCGAACAAGTGGTAGACCAGCTGGCGCCGCTACTGGGCAACACGCGGCCAACGTGGACGGCTGGCGCGCACCTGCCAGGCGGCCAGCTGCCCGGCGGCGACTTCGACGCCTTCGTGGCAACACTGCAAGCCGACAAGCCCTGGCTACCCGCCGCGCTGGCGCTACGCCTGGCCCGCGCCTACGGCAGCCGCGTACACACCGTGCTGGGCAACGCCACCACGCTAGCAGGCCTGGGGGCGGAGATTCAGCCCGGCCTGTATGAAGCCGAGCTGCGCTACCTGGTAGAAAAAGAATGGGCCACCTGCGCCGACGACATCCTGTGGCGGCGCAGCAAGCTGCGCCTGCACCTGCCAGCGGGGGCGGATGCGGCGGTGGAGGCCTGGCTGGCCCGTAACAACGGGCAGCCTAGGTACTAACAGAAGACTTGGCCACAACCTCAGCGCGATGGCTGCAATGCCATGCGCACCGCCAATGCGGCCAGCACACCGCCCATCAGATAACGCTGTAGCGCCAGCCAGTGCGGACGGCGGGCAAAACCGGTGGCTATCCTGGCAGCAAACAGCACAATCAGCAGGTTTACCGTAAAACTGATCGCGATCTGGGCCAGCCCCAGCTGCAGGCTCTGCCGGAACACACTCCCCGCGCCCGGTACCACGAACTGCGGCAGGATAGAAAAATAAAACACGGCAATCTTGGGGTTCAGCACATTGGTAAGGAAGCCCATCATGAAGAGTCGGACGGGTGAGTCGGCCACTAGCTCGCGGGTAGCGAACGGCGACCGACCACCAGGCTGCCATGCCTGCCAGGCCAGCCACATCAGATAGACCGCACCGCCCCATTTCAGCGCTGCGTAGGCAAAGGGCACTGCCAGAAACAGCGCTGTCAGCCCCAAAGCCGCCGCCAGCATGTGCAGTAAAAATCCTGCCACCACGCCCAGTAGCGATATCAGACCGGCACCACGCCCCTGGCACACGCTACGCGATAGCAGGTAAACCATATTCGGCCCCGGTGTCAGCACCATCAATAGTGCGGCACCCGCAAACATGGCCCATTGGCTTGTATTCATCGGCTTTCCCTTTTGGTGATGGCGCGTCACAGGCGGCACCATTACCACCATGTCATAATGATTATCCTAAATACGGTAGAGAAGAGGCAAGCCGCCGTTGCACATGTAACCTTGTCCAGTACCACCTGCATTTTCACGCCACCGGCTAATCACTAAACAATACATTAAGGCTGTACCACCTGCGCCGGGTGCTACCCAAAGCTGGCATGCCGAAAAGGGCATAAGCTAGCCCTCGCCTTCGATACAAGGTTGGCCGCAGTCGTGGCGCACGCGCGCGCCCCCGTGGCATACCCTGCCCTATCGCACCGTGGGCAGCCGCAGGGCTTTTGCGCATAATGACCCGTCCACTTCGCGGCGCACTCATCATGGCTACCCCCTCCCGCATCGTCTTCATCCTGCATGGCCGGCACCGCCCGCAAGGCCTGCCCGAGCACCTGCTGGCGCCGCTGCGTGCCGATTTCGACGTAGATGTACTGATGACCAGCAGCGCCGACAGCGCCACCCGCTACGCGCGCGAAGCGGCGCTATCCGGTGCGCGCTGGGTGGTGGCCGTGGGTGGCGACGGCACCGTGCACGAGGTGGTGAACGGCCTGATGAGCGTGCCAGAGGCCGCCCGCCGCGATGTCGCCCTGGCGGTGCTGCCCACCGGCACCGGCAACGACTTTGTGCGCAGCCTGGGCAGCGGCGACAGCCTGGCCGGCTTGATCGGGCTGATGGCGGCCGGGCAGGTACACGCGCTGGACCTGATTCGCGTGACGCTGGCAGATGGCAGCGTGCGCTGGTGCAACAATATCGGCAGCATCGGCATTACCAGCGATATCGTGCGCCGCGTTAAAGCCATGCCGGCACGGCTGCCGGCCAGCCTGGCGTTTTACAGCGCCGTCACTACCGCGCTGTTGCGCTGGCAGCCGCAACCCATGCGGCTGACGCTGGATGGCGAGCTTATCGAGGGGCGCTTTACCTGCGTGTCGGCGGCCAACGGGCGCTTTTTCGGTAGCGGGCTGGGCATTGCCCCCGAGGCACAGCTGGACGACGGCCTGATGGAAGTGGTGCTGATCGATAATGCCGGCAGCCTGGACTTTATCCGCCTGCTACCGCAGCTACGCCAGGCACAGCGGCTGGCCGACCCGCGTGTGCGCTACCTGCGCGGTCGCGTGCTGCAGGTAGCGGGCGAGCCGGCACGCTGCCCGCTGGAGCTGGACGGCGAGCTGGCAGGCCACGCCCCGGTGCGCTTCGAGCTGGTACCGGGGGCACTGCGCTGCCTGCGCCGCCTGCCGGGCTGACAACGCCACGCCCGACACCAGCTAGGGTATAATGGCCGGTTTTTCGCGCCGGGTGAGACCGATCCCGTGTGCGTCTATGCTGAATAACCTCGACTGTTTTTCGACGGAACCATGACCAAGACACCTAAAGCCCTTGTCGTTCTTTCTGGCGGCCAGGACTCCACTACCTGCCTGTACTGGGCCCTGCGCGAATTCGGTGCGGCCAACGTAGAAGCCGTGACCTTCGACTACGGCCAGCGCCACCGCGTGGAGCTGGACTGCGCGCGCAAGATTGCCCAGCTGGCCGGCGTGCGCCAGACCGTGCTGCCTATCGACACCTTTGCCGCCATCGGCGGTAACGCGCTGACCGACGACAGCATCGCGCCGGAAGAAGGCACCCGTGACGACGCCGACACCGCGCTGCCTAATACCTTCGTGCCTGGCCGCAACCTGGTGTTCCTCAGCTTTGCTGCCGCGCTGGCCTACACCCGCGGCATCGAGCACGTGGTGACCGGTGTGGCGCAAACCGACTACTCCGGCTACCCGGACTGCCGCGAAAACACCCTGAAGGCACTGGAGCTGGCGCTGCGCCTGGGCATGGATAGCCGCGTGACCCTGCACACACCGCTGATGTTCATGAGCAAGGCCGACACCGTGCGCCTGGCGCAGGACGTGGGCGCCATGGACGCCATGGCCTGGAGCCACACCTGCTACAACGGTGAAGTCCCCCCCTGCGGCCGCTGCGCCTCGTGCGAGCTGCGCGCCAAAGGCTTTGCCGAGGCCGGCGTGGCCGACCCGCTGGTCGTACGTACCGGAGGTGCCGCATGAACGCCCGCCACCATCTGCTAGGCGCCGGTTTTGAAGCAGCGCGCAGCCTGCCGGGCGTGGGCGAACACGGCCACAGCTTTCGCGTGCAGCTGCGCACCGCCGCGCTGCCGGACACCCTGCCCGCGCTGCAAGGCGCCCTGCAACAGGCGGTAGCGCCGTTTCACTACGGCAATATCAGCCAGCACCTGGCCGATGCTAGCGACCTGTCGCTGGCCCGCCACCTGCTGGCCGCCTGCGGCCAACCCGGCAGCCTGCACCTGGCCAGCGCGCCGGACCGTGGCGTGCTGCTGGGCGAGGATGGCCGCGAGTACGTGTACTTCGATACCCGCTTTGAAGCCGCGCACCAGCTGCCGCACGTACCGCCCGGCCACAAATGCGGCCGCCTGCACGGCCACGGCTTTGGCGTACGCATCGTTGCCGACGCGCGCCATGCCTCGCTGAACGACATCCTGCTGCAAGCCTGGCCACCGCTGTTTGCCCAGCTGAACCACCGCTACCTCAACAACATCCCCGGCCTGGACAACCCCACCAGCGAGGTGATGGCCGCCTGGCTGTACCAGCAGCTGCAGCCACGCCTGCCCGGCCTGGCCTGGGTGGAAGTACGCGAAACGCACACCGCCGGCAGCCAGTTTGATGGCCACACCTACCGCATCTGGAAAGAACAGCACTTTGAAAGCGCGGTGCCGTTTGACGCCGCCGGCAACTACACCGGCCACAGCTACCTGATCCGCTTGATGCTGCAAGGCAGCGTAGACCGCGTGATGGGCTGGGTGCTGGACTTTGGCGACGTCAAAGACCGCTTCAAGCCCATCTACCGCCAGCTGGACCACAACCCGCTGGACAAGCTCAGCGGCATCCGCGCAGCCGACGCCGGCAGCGTGGCCGAATGGGTGCACGGCGAGCTCAAGCCGCTGGTACCGGAGCTATCGCGCATTGACCTGATGGAAACCCCGGAACAAGGCGTCTCGCTGACCTTCCGTGGCGACATGCAGTGGCCGTTGCTGTAAGGGGGTAAATATGGCGAACTACACCGTAAAAGAGATCTTCTACACCCTGCAGGGCGAAGGCCGCCAGGCAGGCCGCGCAGCGGTATTCTGCCGCTTTAGCGGCTGTAACCTGTGGAGCGGGCGCGAAGAAGACCGCAGCAAGGCCATCTGCCAGTTCTGCGATACCGATTTTGTCGGCACCGGCCCCGACGGCGGCAAGTTTGCCACCGCCGCCGAGCTGGCCGCGCGCATTGCCGCCACCTGGCCGGCCGCTGCCACCGGCGGCCAACCTTATGTGGTGTTTACCGGCGGTGAGCCGCTGCTGCAGCTGGACGAGCCGCTGATCGACGCCCTGCACGCGCTGGGTTTCGAGGTCGCAGTGGAAACCAACGGCAGCCTGCCGGCGCCGCGCGGCATAGACTGGATCTGCGTCAGCCCCAAAGCCGGCGCCGACTGGGTACAGCGCAGCGGCCACGAGCTGAAGCTGGTCTACCCGCAGCCCACCCTGCTGCCAGGCGAGCTACCCGCCGATCTGCAGTTTGACCACCTGTACCTGCAGCCGATGGACAGCCCGCTGCAGCGCCAGAATACGCAGGAAGCCATTGCCTGGTGCATGGCCCACCCGGCCTGGCGGCTGTCGGTGCAAACGCACAAGGTGGTGAACATCCGTTAAGCCCGTGTCTGGCCATTGCGGCCAACCTTGCCTGACACCAACCCTGCCTGCTACACAGACAGGGTTTTGTTTTGCCCATCCCTGCCGTTACACAAGCCACACAAAAAGACACTCGAAAATTTTTTTGCGGCAGTGTGTAATGAACTGCAATGTGGGCCGACTAAAGCTGGTAACGCGATACAACACGCGTTCCAAACCCACTTTCTACACAGGAGAATCACCATGTCCGCTACCTCCAAAACCCTGCTGGTTTCTGCACTGTCCGCTGCCATCGCCATGGCTGCCGTGAGCGCCCCGGCCGCCGCTGCCGACAAGGAAAAATGCTACGGCATCGCCATGGCTGGCAAAAACGACTGTGCCGCCAATGGCCACAGCTGCGCCGGCCAGTCCAAGATGGACAAAGACGGTACCGAGTGGAAATACGTGGCCAAAGGCAGCTGCACCAAGATGAACGGCACGCTGGAACCAATGAAGAAGTAAGCCTGCTGCGGCTTGCTGCATGACGGGGCTGCGGCCCCGTTTCTGTTTCTGCCCGGGTACCCTGCCATGACTGCCACCCTTCCCGCCTGCGCCGGTATCGGCCTGCGCCACCCGCACTACCGCCAGGTACTGGCCCAGCAGCCACCGCTTGGCTGGATAGAGCTGCACAGCGAAAACTTCTTTGACGGCGGCCAGCCGCTGGCCATGCTGCAACAGTTGGCCGCACGCTACCCGCTGTCGCTGCACGGCGTGGGCCTGGGCCTGGGCGCCGCTGCCCGCCCTGACGCCACCCACCTGGCCGCGCTACGGCGCTTGCTGGATGCCGTACCGGCGGTGGCGGTATCCGAGCACCTGTCGTTCAACCACGACGCCAGCCAGCGCTTTGCCAACGACCTGCTGCCCATCCCCTACACCCGCGCCATGCTGGAGGTGGTAGCGGCCAACGTGGCCGAGGCACAAGACGCCCTGGGCCGCCCGCTGTTGATAGAAAACCTGTCCAGCTACCTGGCCTACCCCGGCAACGACATGCACGAAGGCGAATTCCTGGCCGGGCTGGTAGAACGCACCGGCTGCGGCATTCTGCTGGACGTGAACAACCTGTACGTGAACCAGCAAAACCTGGGCACCGACGTGGACGCCTTTCTGGCCGCGCTGCCGCCGGATGCCATTGGCGAAATCCACCTGGCCGGCTACACCGAGCGCAGCTTTGACGACGGCAGCCGCCTGCTGGTGGATACCCACAGCCGCCCGGTTTACCCGGCGGTGTGGCAGCTGTACCGCCAGATCATCGCGCGCTTTGGCGTGCGGCCAACCTTGATCGAGTGGGATATCGATATCCCGCCGCTGGACACGCTGCTGGCCGAAGCGGCCACCGCGCAGGCCATCCTCGATCAGTACACGGAGGCTGCGCCATGAACGAAACCGCCTGGCAACACGCCCTGCTGGATGCCATCACCACGCCGCAGTGGCAGCCGGACCCGCGCTTTGACGCTGCTGCGCTGGCGGTGTACCGCAACAACTACCGCGTGGGGCTGATGGAGATGCTGGCGCTGGTGTACCCGATCTGCCGCCAGCTGCTGGGAGACGAGTTTTTCGATGCGCTCAGCCGCGAATACGTCAAGGCCACACCGTCGGCCAGCGGCAACCTGCACCGCTACGGTGAGGGTTTTGCCGGCTTTGTCGCCGCCTTCGAACACACCGCGCACATCGGCTACCTGCCCGACGTGGCACAGCTGGAGTGGGCACTGCACCGTGGCTACTACGCTGCCGACGCCACGCCGCTGGCCATCGACACCCTGGCGGCCATCCCGCAGCAGCAGTGGGGTGAGCTGCGCTTTCGCTGCCACCCGGCCTGCCAGGTACTGGACAGCGCGTGGCCACTGGCCAGCATTCACGCCCACCACCAGCCCGCCACCGCCGGCTGCGCGGTAGACCTGCACCAGGCACAGCCGCTGCTGCTATGGCGCGACGGCGACGGCATCATGCAGCTGCAGCAGCTGCCCCCCGGCCAGCCTGCCTTCTGCCTGGCGCTGCTTAGCGGCGCCACACTGGATGCAGCCAGCGCCGCAGGGTTGGCCGCATCGCCTGCGTTCGACCTGCAAGCCGCCCTGCTGCTGGTACTGCAGCACGGCGTGCTGTCTGCCATCAAGGAGCCATCATGAACGCTATCACCACCCTGCTGCGCCGCAGCCAGCCTGTCACCCTCTGGCTGGACACCTGGCTGTTACCGCTGAGCCTGCTGGCGCTGCGCCTGTACCTGGCGCGGGTGTTCTTTCTGGCAGGTTTGACCAAAATCGAAGACTGGGACACCACGCTGTTCCTGTTTGCCGAGGAATACCGCGTGCCGCTGCTGTCGCCCGCCGTGGCCGCCGTATTGGGCACGGCCGGCGAGCTGCTGCTGCCGCCCCTGCTGCTACTGGGCCTGGCCGGGCGCTTTGCCGCGCTGGGCTTGTTTGTGCTGAACATCATGGCGGTGGTGAGCTACTGGCACGCGCTGGCAGGCAGCGCGCTGGAATTCCACCTGCAATGGGGGCTGATGTTGCTGCTACTGCTGGCCGCCGGCCCCGGCAAGCTGGCGGTGGACGGGCTGATCAAACGCCGGTTTGGCTGAGGGCATGGCATAATCGCAGGCAGTCTTTCATTACCCTGCTACCCACACCATGAGCGTTCGCCCTACCCTGGTTTTGCAAGCCCCCCATCTGGACACCGCCCGCATCACCGAGCTGGCCATTCTGGCCGGCACCGAGCCGGTGGCACCTGTTGACGGTGTCGCCCGCCTGGCTGCGGCCAACCCCGAGCGCCGCGAGCTGGTACTGGCCCGCGCCAGTGGCCTGGGCGTGGACGCCAACTACGTGGACAGCCAGCGCCGCTTTGCCGATTTCGGCCTGGTCGTGTCCGACATGGACTCCACGCTGATCACCATCGAGTGCATCGACGAGATCGCCGACATGCAGGGCCTGAAGCCGCAGGTGGCCGCCATTACCGCCCGCTCCATGCGCGGCGAGCTGGATTTTGCGCAGTCGCTGCGCGAGCGCGTGGCGCTGCTGGCCGGGCTGCCGGAAAGCGCGCTGGCCCGCGTATACGAAGAACGCCTGCAATTGATGGCCGGTGCGCGCGAGCTGCTGGCGGCCTGCCGCGAACATGGCATCAAGTTCATGCTGGTGTCCGGTGGCTTTACCTACTTTACCGAGCGCCTCAAGGCCGAGCTGGGCCTGGACTACACCTACGCCAACCAGCTGGAAATCATCGATGGCAAGCTCACCGGCCGCGTGGTGGGCGATATTGTCGATGCGGAAGCCAAGCGCCGCCTGCTGATAGAAAAACGCAGCGAGCTGGGCCTGGCGCCGGAACAGGTGATCGCCATGGGCGATGGTGCCAACGACCTCCTGATGCTGGCCGAAGCCGGCGTAGGCGTGGCCACCCACGCCAAACCGGTGGTGAAAGCCCAGGCGCAATACAGCCTGAGCGAGAGCGGGCTGGACGGCATCCGCAAGCTGTTCCTGTAAGCCATGTCTGCCCCCCTGCTGCTACCGCTGGACACTGTCAGCTTTGATGCCGAGCTGCCGCTGGCCTATCAGCCACAGGCCGATGCCCAAGCCATTGCCCAAGCCTTGCTGGGCACACGGCTGGCCTTGTCCATTCTGGCCAGCCCGGCAGACAGCACCGAACAAGCCGGCACCCTGCAGCGCCTGGAAGCCAAGCTGGACCTGGCGCTGGAGCTGGCGCTGCAGCAGCGCTACCCGCAGGCCGGCGCACTCACCCCCTGCCGCATCGGGCTGGAAAGCCTGTGCTGGCTGCACCCCGCACCGCTGGCCGTCGGCAGTAGCGGCATGGTCTTGCTACAGCCGCGTACGCCTTCGGCGCTGACCCTGCAGCTGCCGCTATGCATTGACCTATGCCAGGCAGCGGGCCAAGGCTACGCCATCCAGGCCAGCTGGGCAGACAAGCTGGGCGACGCCCAGGCCGACTGGGAGCGCTGGGTGTTCCGCCGCCACCGCCAGGCCATAGGGCGCCGGGCATGACGCCATCCACCCTCCAACAAGCCGAGCAAAGTGCCCTGCGCATGAGCCGGCTGCTGCCGGTACTGTCGGCGCTGTTTTTATTGCTGCTGTGGTCGGTGGTCGTGGAAACGCTCGGCGAGCGTGCTACCTTTGCCCGTCAGCGCATCCATACCGAGCAACACAGCTGGCTAAACCAGGCGGTACGGGGTATCGACACCCGCCTGCAGGCGCTGCGCGAAGACATGTTGCTGTACCGCGAGCCGGGCGACGGGCTGGCACGCCAGGCCAATGGCTTGTACCCGCTGGAAAGTGGCCGCCTGTGGCTGGTAGATGACACCGCGCAAAACCAGCTGCACGGCGAACCGCAAGCACTGGACAACACTGCGCAGGACAATGTGCGCCAGCTGCTGCAGCAGCCGCTGGTAGACGGCAAGCTGCTGATCATCGATGCCAGTACCCCGCGCGACCCCGAGCGCCTGCAGATTGTGGTACCGCAATGTGACCAGGGCGGCTGCCACGCCGCGCTGACCGGCCATGTCCGTTTTAGCGAGCTGCTGGACAGCGACCTGCTGGCCGACGACCCGCATATCGTCCTGACCGACAGCAGTAATAATGCGCTGCTCAACCACGGCAACAGCCCGCAAAAGCTGGAAAGTTATCTGGAAAGCAAGCTGCTGCACACCAGCCAGGCCCAGGCCGAGCTGGCCACCGTTCCCCTGCAGCTCAGTGTGCACCTGCCCCCGGTGCGCTACGCCGAGCCCTTTGTGCTGTTTGCGCTCTACCTTATTGGTGCCGCCACCCTGATGAGCGGGGCACTGGTGGTGATACTGCTACGGGTTGGCCGCAGGCTGGCCTTCATCCTGCAGCGCAGCGAAGAAGTGAACCAGGCCACCCACCTGCTGACCCTCACCAACAACAGCCTGCGCGACCGCCTGCGCAAGCTCATCGAAGAACAGCGTGACCAGCAAACACTGATCGACACCGTGCAGGTCGGCGTACTGCTGATTGATGCCGAGCACAAGATCGTGATTACCGCCAACGAAGCGGCCAGCCGGCTGCTGGGCTACACCCGCCAGGCACTGTACCGCCGCACGCTGGAAAGCCTGTTTACCTCGCCCTTGCAATACACCCAGCTGCTGGCCCTGCTGCAAGAGCAGCAACAGCTGAGCGAGCGCGAAGTGGAGCTGAACACCCGCCACGGCGAGCGGCTATGGAGTGTGCTATCCATGCGTGCGCTGCTGTTTCGCGAGCGCAACGCCTATGTCCTGAGCTTTGTGGACATTACCGAGCGCCTGCTGCACGCCCAACGGCTGGAAGAAGAAAAGCAGGCTACCGAGCGCGCCCTGTCTCAGCTGCAGTCCACCCAGCACGAGCTGTACCAGCGCGCCACCTGCGACGACCTGACCGGTATCGCCAACCGCCGTCATTTACTGTCCGGTGCGGGCAAAGCGCTGGAACTGGCGCGGCTGGACAACCAGCCCTATAGCGTGGCGGTGCTGGATATCGACCATTTCAAATCCATCAACGACCAGTACGGCCACGCCAGCGGTGACATCGCCTTGCAGCGCATGACGCAGTTCATCACCGCCGCCCTGCCAGCCGAAGCGCTGTTTGGCCGTATGGGTGGCGAAGAATTTGCCATTACCCTGCCAGGCTACGGCCTGAACGAAGCGCATGCACTGATAGACAACATCCGCCAGGGCCTGGCGGCACAAGCGATACAGATCGACAGCTACACGCTGCACATCACCTTTTCGGCAGGCGTGGCCGAACGCAAACGCCACAGCAACCAGCTTTCCGAGCTGCTGAAAATCGCCGATCACGCCATGTACCAGGCCAAGCACAACGGCCGCAACCGCGTGGAAAGCGCTTTTCAGGCACCCGACAGCGCGGGCTGAAAGTTGGCCGCATGAAAAAAAGCCACCTTGCGGTGGCTTTTTGTTTTGGCGCTAAGCCTGACCTAAGCCAGCGCGGCCAGCAGCTTGCCGTGGATACCGCCAAAGCCGCCATTGCTCATCACCAGCACCTGGTCGCCGGCGCGGGCTTCGGCCACGATGGCGGTCACCAGCGCGTCGATATCGTCAAAGCAGCGCGCCTTGTCGCCCAGCGGCGCCAGCGCCTCGTCCACGCGCCAGCCCAGGTTGGCCGCACCGTAGCAGAACACCACGTCGGCGTCCTGCAGCGAGCCCGGCAGCGCAGCCTTCATGGTGCCCAGCTTCATGGTATTGGAGCGCGGCTCCAGTACCGCCAGAATACGCGTGCCGCGGCCAACCTTGTGGCGCAGGCCGGCTACCGTGGTGGTAATGGCAGTGGGGTGGTGGGCAAAGTCGTCGTACACGGTGATATCGCGCACGGTGCCTTTTACTTCCATGCGGCGCTTCACGCTCTGGAAGCGCGACAGCGCGTCGATGGCCACCGCAGGCGTAACACCCACATGGCGGGCGGCGGCAATGGCGGCTACGGCGTTGAGGCGGTTGTGTTCGCCCGGCACACCCCACACCACGCGGCCTTGCAGCTGGCCATCGAGCAGCACATCGAAGCTGCCGTCAGCGTCGGCCGCACCGGCTTGCCAGCCGCTGTCGGTACCGAAGGTTTCTACCGGCGTCCAGCAGCCACGGTCCAGCACGCGCTGCAGGCTGGCTTCGCGGCCGTTGGCCACCACCAGGCCCTGGCCGGGCACGGTACGCACCAGGTGGTGGAACTGGGTTTCGATCGCCGCCAGGTCGGCAAAGATATCGGCGTGGTCGTATTCCAGGTTATTCAGCACAGCGGTGCGCGGGCGGTAGTGTACGAACTTGCTGCGCTTGTCGAAGAAGGCGGTATCGTATTCGTCGGCCTCGATCACAAAGAACGGACTCTGGCTGGCCGCGTCTTGCGCCGGGGTACCCGGCAGGCGGGCAGAGATGCCAAAGTTTTCCGGTATGCCGCCAATCAGGAAGCCCGGCGCCAGGCCGGCGTCCTGCAGGATCCACGCCAGCATGGAGCTGGTGGTGGTCTTGCCGTGGGTACCGGCCACCGCCAGCACCCATTTGTCGTGCAACACGTTTTCGGCCAGCCACTGCGGGCCGGAAATATACGGCAGGCCACGGTCGAGGATGGCTTCCATCAGCGGCTTGCCGCGTGTCACCACATTGCCCACCACAAACACATCGGCGCCGATATCGGCCTGCTCGGCACCAAAGCCTTGCATCAGCTCGATGCCCATGGCTTCCAGCTGGGTGCTCATCGGCGGGTAGACGTTGGCATCGCAGCCGGTCACCTTGTGGCCGGCGGCTTTGGCGATGGCGGCGATACCGCCCATGAAGGTGCCGCAAATACCGAGAATATGGATATGCATGATGTGCTGCAGACAGAAATCGGGAAAGGCAGAAGCATACCGCAAAGCCGCCGTGGCTTGGTGGCCACGGCGGCTTTTACGCGGTGTATCAGAAGAACAGCCAGGTTTGCAGGACGAACAGCGGCAGCAGGAACACCATGGACCACGCCATGTAGCCAAAGAAGCTAGGCATCTTGATGCCACGCTGCTCGGCGATGGCTTTCACCATGAAGTTCGGCGCATTACCGATATAGGTGTTGGCACCCATGAAGACTGCGCCCATGGAGATGGCCAGCAGGGTTTGCGACAGCGGGCCCATCAGCGTGGCGGCATCGCCGGAAGCCAGGTTGAAGAACACCAGGTAGGTCGGTGCATTGTCCAGGAAGCTGGACAGGATACCGGTCATCCAGAAATACATGGCATTCAGCGGGGCACCGTCCGGGCCAGTGACCACGCCCACCAGCGGTGCCAGCGCGCCAGCCTGGCCGGCCTGCAGCACGGCGATCACCGGGCCGATGGTGATGAAGATACCGGCAAACAGCTTGGCCACTTCCAGAATCGGGTCCCAGTTGAACTCGTTACCGGCGCGGACCTGATGCGGGGTAATTTTCAGCGAGATGGCGGCAATCAGCAGCAGCAGGCCATCGCGCACCAGGTTCTGCAGCGCCACCGGGGTGCCCATCACATCGAAGCTGATGCCCGGCTTCCAGAAGCCCGATAGCAACACCGCAGCGATGATGGCCAGCAGCAGCGGGATATTGCGCAGGCCGTACAGCTTGATGGGCGCATCGGGGGTCTTGTCCTTCGGCTGCACGCCTTCCTTGCGGAAATAGTAGCTATCCACGGCGTAGAACACGGCCAGTAGCACCACCACCGACAGCAAGACTGGCAGCGCCATGGCCGATACCGTCCAGAAGAAATCCACGCCTTTCAGGAAGCCCAGAAACAGCGGCGGGTCGCCCAGCGGGGTCAGCCCGCCACCGATATTGGCCACCAGGAAGATAAAGAACACCACCACGTGCACATTATGCTGGCGGTTATCGTTGGCCTTGATCAGCGGGCGGATCAGCAGCATGGCGGCCCCGGTGGTACCCATCAGCGACGCCAGCACGGTACCCAGTGCCAGCAGGCCGGTATTCAGCGCAGGCGAGCCGTGCAGATTACCCCACACCAGAATGCCGCCCGACACGGTATAGAGTGCAAACAGCAGCACCACGAAAGGAATGAACTCGGCCAGCAGGGCATGCACCACCAGCGCCGCACTGGTACCGGCACCAAAGCTCAGGGTGAAGGGCAGCAGGAACAGCAGTGTCCAGGCGGCTGTGATCTTGCCGAAATGGTGGTGCCAGAAACCGGGGGCAAAAATGGGAAACAGCGCAATGGACAACAAAATGCCGGCAAACGGCAGGCCCCAGGCCAGGGACAGGGTGGCGCCGTCCAGGCTAGCGGCCTGGGCAAGGCCGGGTAGCAAAGACAGCAGTAATGCGGTGGCAAAACGATTCATCGGGGCTCCTTGTGCAGGCAGCAAGGGTGCTGCTCTTTTTGTAACAGAATGTTGTAGGACTGCAGTTTACCCGATTAATTCCAGAAGCCCTTTTCCACAAAAGCAAAAACCCGCGCTGCTCATCGCGAAAGGCGTAAAAAAGCCCTTCAGCATGGCAGAAGGGCTGGCGATGACCGCAGCAAGCACGCCGCGGGCGGGTAGCGCTTAGCGCGTCCCTTTCTGGATGAACTCGATCTTGTAGCCATCCGGGTCTTCCACAAAAGCAATCACGGTGGTGCCGTGCTTCATCGGGCCGGCTTCGCGTACCACCTTGCCGCCCTTGGCGCGTACGGCGTCACAGGCGGCGTAGGCGTCCGCCACTTCTACTGCCAGGTGGCCAAAGGCGTTGCCCAGCTCGTAGCTGTCGGTATCCCAGTTGTGGGTCAGCTCGATCACGCTGTGGCTGTCTTCGTCGCCGTAGCCGACAAAAGCCAGGGTAAAGCGGCCTTCCGGGTAGTCGTGGCGGCGCAGCAGGGTCATGCCCAGCACTTCGGTATAAAAGGCAATGGAACGGTCGAGCTGGCCGACACGGATCATGGTATGCAGCAGGCGCATGGGGTTCTCCGGCAAATAAGTCTGTGCACAGCTGGCATCACGGCCAGCGTACAAAGGTGTCAAAGGTTGGCCGCATGGCGGCAAGAACGGGCAGATGGGGGCGCGGTGGCCAAGTTAAAGCCAGCCGGGCAGAACAGGCTGTTCAGCCGTAGCGGAACAGGCTGTCACCATGGGTTTTCAGCCACTGGCGTGCCGGCTGCCAGCCGGGGTACAGCCGCCCGACTTCGGCCCAGAATGCGGGTGAATGGTTCATGTGGCGCAGGTGCGCCAGCTCGTGGGCAATCACATAATCCAGCACCGCAGGCGGCGCCTGCACCAGGCGCCAGTTCAGCCGGATAATGCCCTGGCTGGTACAGCTGCCCCAGCGCGTGCGCGCCGACGATAGCGCCCAGCCGGACAGCGGCCGTGCCGCGTGCGCTTCCCATGCGGCCAACCTGCTGCAAAAGCCCTCGCGAGCCTGTTTTTGCAGCCAGGCCACCACCGCTGCGGCCAACCTGGCAGGCTGCTGCAGGCCGGGGCCGGCGATATGCAACCTATCGCCATCAATGCGCGCGCGGTGCCGCGTGCCCTCTTCCACCACCAGCTGCAGCGTATGCCCGGCCAGCATCACCGTGCCGCGGCTGGCTTCGCGCCGGTGTTCTTCGGCCTGGTGGCGCGCCAGATGCGCCATGATCCAGTCACGCTTGCTGGCCAGAATATCCTGCAGCGCGGCCAGCGATACCGCAGGCGGGGCAATCAGCTCTACCTCGCCATCGCGTATGCGTATGCCCACGCTCTGCCGTGCACGGCGCGTGAGCCGCACCGCCAGCGGGCCGTCAGGCAGGGTGAGGCTGAGCGGCGCGTGCTTTGCGTTCATCGGGGTGGGCAAACGGGCCGACGCCGCCGATCTCGCGCTGGCGCGCTTCGATCCAGGCTTCGGCAGCCTTCATCATGGCTTCGGGGCCGGCGTAGTGGGCCGGGAACAGCGCCGGGCCGATCACCACGGTAATTTCACCAGGGTGCTTCAGGAAGGCATTGCGCGGCCAGAACTCGCCGGCGTTGTGCGCGACGGGCACCATGGGCATATCAAATTGCACCGCCATGCGCGCGGCGCCCAGTTTGTACTTGCCAGCCAGGCCCGGGCGAATGCGCGTGCCTTCCGGGAAGACGCTGATCCAGAAACCGTGCTGTTTGCGGTTCAGGCCTTGTTCCAGCAGGCGGCGGTTGGCATTGGCGCGGTCGGAACGATTGATGGTGATGGGGTTGGTCAGCGCCAGGCCCCAGCCAAAAAACGGAATCATCAGCAGCTCGCGCTTGGCGACAAACACCTGCGACGGGAAGATTTCCTGCAGCGACAGGGTTTCCCAGCCGGACTGGTGCTTGGCGCAAATGATGGCCGGCTGATCAATAATGTTTTCCTGGCCAATAACGCGGTAGCGCAGGCCGACCACATGCCACAACAGCCAGGTGAGCACGCGCGCCCAGCTTTCGCCCACCAGGTGGCGGCGGCGGCGTGGCAGCGGCGCACACAAAAACAGCACCGCACAGAACAGCGGGGTGAGGATGGCCACCAGCAGCCAGTAGATCAGGTTACGAATCAGCAGCATGGCACTTAGTTGTCCAGGTTGATCAGGTAGTCTGCCGCGTCGAACAGGTCGTCGAATACCTGCGTGCCGGCAGGCAGGCCGCCTTTTTCCAGCGTGCGCATACCCTTGCCAGTGCGCACCAGTAGCGGCAGGCCGCCGACGTCGGCCACGGCCTGCAAATCGCGCAGGCTGTCGCCGACCATGGGCAAGCCGTCGCCGCGCACATTAAAGCGTTCCATCACCTCGTGCACCATGCCGGGCTTGGGTTTGCGGCAGTCACACTGGTCGTCGGCGGTATGCGGGCAGAAGATCACCGCGTCGATACGGCCACCAGCCTGGTTCACCAGGCGGTGCATTTTTTCGTGCATGGCGTTCAGCGCGTGCATGTCGAACAGGCCACGGCCGATACCGCTCTGGTTGGTGGCCACCACCACGCGCCAGCCGGCCTGGGTCAGGTTGGCAATGGCTTCCAGGCTGCGTGGCAGCGGCTGCCATTCCATGGTGTTCTTGACGAAGTCGTCGCGATCCTGGTTGATCACGCCGTCGCGGTCGAGGATGA
>JAIXTB010000204.1 GCA_027484385.1 Neisseriaceae bacterium
CAAACCCGACGTGCTGGTGCTGGAGCTGGGCGGTAACGACGGCCTGCGCGGCCTGCCGCTAGGCGAGATGCAGGCTAACCTGAACCAGATGGTACGCCTGGCACAATCGCAAAAAACCCGCGTGCTGCTGGTAGGCATGGCACTGCCACCGAACTATGGCCCCGAGTACGGCAACAAGTTCCAGACCGTCTTCCGCGAGGTAGCCAGCGCACGCAAGGCCCCGCTGGTGCCTTTGCTGGTGAAGGGCTTCGAACGCGACCTGGGCAAGTTCCAGCCGGACGGCATTCACCCTGCTGCCAGCGCCCAGGGGCAGATGCTGGGCAATGTTTTACCTGCTTTGCTGCCTTTACTGCCGAAATCCTGACCCTACCGCTGTTTTCTGGCGGGAACGCAGCGTTTCTGGCCAGACTTTGCCATGTTCATGACGTTGCGGTTACGCTGGGGTGGGCGCTATTGCCTGCCCGGCCTTGCTGCCGGCCCACCTCCCCTCCCACAAGGAAACGTCATGCTGGCCGCACTCGCCCCCACCCTGGGGCGCAAACTGCTTTCCCCTTTTCGCGGCTTGCCCGCGTCTGTCTACATCCAGATCGCCGCCACCCTGATCAACACCATGGGTGGCATTGCCAAGCTGTTTTTGCCGCTGTTTTTCCTGGAACGCTACCAGCTACCCTACACCCAGATCGGCCTGCTGATGAGCTGCTACGGCCTGGGCATGTTTGCCGGCTCCTACCTGGGCGGTGCGCTGACCGACCGCTACGACAGCCGCCACCTGGCTACCGTGCTGCTGCTGGCCAGCGGCGTGCTCACCCTGAGTCTGGCGCTATCGCTGCCGGTATGGGTGTACATACCGCTACTGGTGGTCACCGGCCTGGCCGACGGCAGCTTTCGCCCCTGCAATATGCGCCTGGTGCTGGAGCCGTGCTCGCCGGCACAGCGCCCCACCGCGCAGGGGCTGTACCGCATGTCGTTCAACCTGGGTACCTCGCTGGCGGGTATTAGCGGTGGCCTGCTGGCGGCCTACGGCTACCATTGGGTATTTGTAGCGCAGGGGTGCGCCAGCTTGCTGGCCGGGCTATGGGTGTGGGCCGCCTACCGCCGCCTGGGCGGTGCTGCGCCGCTGCATATCGCCAGCCAGCAGGGCGACGAAGGCCAGGCCTCGCCGTGGCGCGATGCCGACTTTCTGCGCTTCATGCTGGGCTTATTGCTGATCGTGGCGGTATTCGACCAGATGTACGGCACCATGGGCCTGTACCTGCGCGAACACTACCAGCTGGGGCCGCAATGGATCGGCTACCTGTTTACCCTCAATGGCCTGATGGTGGTGAGCCTGCAGGTGTGGGTGGCGCGGCGCATCCACACCTGGGGCATTGTGCGCTGTTCGCATGGGGCGGTGCTGTTGCTGGGCGGCAGCTACCTGTTACTGAATATGGGCACCCACATCGTGTGGCCGATTCTGGCCATGGTGGTACTGACATTGGGCGAGGTGTTGCTGTCGCCCACGTGGTCCACCGTGGCGATGCAGTGCTCGGAAGGCCGCCAGCGCGGCCGCTACCTGGGCATCTACAGCGCCGGCTGGGGTGGCCGCACACTATATGCACCCGCAGCCGGTACCTGGTTTTACGGCCAGTACGGCGGCGCCATGCTGTGGTGGGCCTGCGCTGCCATCGCACTGCTCACCGTGCTGATCCAGCACCGCCCGCTGCAGCGCCTGCTGGCACGCTGACACGACACGCCACCATGCAAAAAGCCCCGCTTGCGCGGGGCTTTTGACATCCTGCGGCCAACCTGACGGCTGGCATAACAGGATTACAGGTCTTTGGCGTTCTCGGCCAGGTAGGACGCTACGCCTTCGGCGCTAGCGGTCATGCCTTTTTTGCCTTTGTTCCAGCCAGCCGGGCACACTTCGCCGTGCTCTTCGGTGAACTGCAGGGCGTCAACCATGCGGATCATTTCGTCCACGTTGCGGCCCAGCGGCAGGTTGTTCACTACCTGGTGCTGTACCACACCGGCTTTGTCGATCAGGAAAGAACCACGGAAGGCCACGCCACCGTCGGCTTCTACATCGTAAGCCTTGCACAGTTCGTGCTGGATATCGGCAACCAGGGTGTAACCCACTTGGCCGATACCGCCTTTTTCTACCGGGGTGTTGCGCCATGCAGCGTGGCTGAACTGGCTGTCGATGGACACGCCGATCACTTCTACGTTGCGGGCTTTGAACTCGGCCAAACGGTGATCAAAAGCGATCAGCTCGGACGGGCACACGAAGGTGAAGTCCAGCGGGTAGAAGAACACCACGGCGTATTTACCGGCAGTGGCTTCCTGGAAGGAGTAGTTGTCTACGATCTGACCATCGCCCAGCACGGCGGAGAAGGTTTTTTCACCAGCAAAAAACGGGGCTTGTTTGCCTACGAGTACGGCCATGAAGATCTCCTTGGGAAAACATTTATCGTAATAAGGCCGGTTTGTCCGGCTGCTGCGGCGGTTATAAAGCAGGCCTTTGCCAGGCTCAAATTGAAATTGCCAATTCTAGCCATAGCAGATGGCAATGACCGCTACGCTACTGCAGTTAAATGACGCCAGCGTGACCCTTTATCAAGCCCTTGGCGCATAAAAAACGGGCCCCACATGGAGCCCGTTGTTGCGCGCATGCCGCTTGCGGCCAACCTTAGGCGGTAGGCTCGGCTTTCTGGCGCAGGCGCAGGTTCAGTTCGCGCAGCTGCTTCTCGTCTACCGCATTCGGTGCATTGGTCAGCAGACACTGTGCACGCTGGGTTTTCGGGAAGGCAATCACGTCGCGGATGGACTCGGCGCCAGCCATCAGGGTCACCAGACGGTCCAGACCGAAGGCCAGGCCGCCGTGTGGCGGGGCACCGAACTTCAGGTTGTCCAGCAGGAAGCCGAACTTGTTCTGCTGCTCTTCCGGGCTGATCTTCAGCGCGGCGAACACTTTTTCCTGTACGTCAGCACGGTGGATACGCACGGAGCCGCCACCGATTTCCCAACCGTTCAGCACCATGTCGTAGGCACGGGCCAGGCAAGCACCCGGGTCGGTGTCCATCAGGTCTTCGTGGCCCGGTTTCGGGCTGGTGAACGGGTGGTGGCAGGCGGTCCAGCGGTCGGCGTCTTCGTCGTGCTCGAACATCGGGAAGTCCACAACCCACAGCGGGCGCCATTCGCGCACGAAGTAGCCGTCTTTCTCGCCACGCTCGTGGCCGATCTTGATACGCAGCGCGCCGATGGCTTCGTTCACCACTTTAGCCTTGTCTGCGCCAAAGAAGATGATGTCGCCGTTCTGGGCACCGGTACGCTCGATGATGGCTTGCAGGCCGGCGGCGGACAGGAACTTGACGATAGGCGACTGCAGGCCTTCTTCGTTCAGTTTAGTCACGTCGTTGACCTTGATGTAGGCCAAGCCCTTGGCGCCGTAGATGCCGACAAACTGGGTGTAGTCGTCGATCTCTTTACGCGACAGGGTGGCGCCGTTCGGTACACGCAGGGCCACGACACGACCGTTGGCCATGTCGGCGGCGCCACGGAATACCTTGAACTCTTCCGACTTCATGACGTCGGTCAGCTCGGTAAATTTCAGGCTCACGCGCAGATCCGGCTTGTCGGAGCCGTAGTAGAACATGGCGTCGCCGTAGGTCATGCGCGGGAACTTGCCCAGCTCCACGTTCATCACGTCGCGGAAGATTTCCTGCGCCATGTTTTCGGTGATGTCCATGATCTGGTCTTCGTTCAGGAACGAAGTCTCGATATCGATCTGGGTGAATTCCGGCTGGCGGTCGGCACGCAGGTCTTCGTCACGGAAGCATTTGGTGATCTGGTAGTAGCGGTCGAAGCCGGCCACCATCAGCAGCTGTTTGAACAGCTGTGGCGATTGCGGCAGGGCAAAGAATTCGCCCGGGTGCACACGGGACGGTACCAGGTAGTCGCGGGCGCCTTCCGGGGTGGAGCGGGTCAGCATCGGGGTTTCGATGTCGATGAAGCCCTGTTTGTCCAGGTGGTTACGCACACCCATGGCCACGCGGTAGCGCAGGCGCAGGTTTTTCTGCATGGCCGGGCGGCGCAGGTCGATGACGCGATTGGTCAGGCGCACGTTTTCGGACAGGTTTTCGTCGTCGATCTGGAACGGCGGGGTGGCCGCGGTGTTCAGGATCTCGATGTCCTTGGCCAGGATTTCGATCTCGCCGGAGATCATTTTGCTGTTGGCGGTGCCAGCCGGGCGCTCGCGCACGATACCGGTAATGGACAGCACAAATTCGTTACGGGCGCTATCGGCAGTCTTGAACGCTTCCGGGGTATCCGGGTCGATCACCACCTGCACCAGACCTTCACGGTCGCGCAGGTCGATAAAGATCACACCGCCGTGGTCACGGCGACGATGGGCCCAGCCTTTGACGGTAACGGTCTGGCCGAGAAATTTCTTGTCGATAAGTCCGCAATAATCGGTACGCATTGCAATGCCTTTGTGTTGAATTCGTTGATGGATTTCCAGACAGGGAGCGAAGCCGGGTTGGCCGCATGCGGCCAACCCTGTCAATTTCGTTCGTCGCTTTCCTGTTTGCGCACGTCGGCGGGCGCAGGCGGGGCAACCACGCCCATGGAAATCACGTATTTCAGGGCTTCATCCACGCTCATATCGAGTTCACGCGTGTCGCGCTTGTGCACGATGATGAAGTAGCCCGAGGTAGGGTTCGGGGTTGTCGGCACGTAAACGCTGACAAAATCCTCTTCGCCCAGCTGTTGTTTGACCTGGCCGGCCGGGGTGCCGGTCTGGAACGCTACAGTCCAGGCGTCCTGGTGCGGAAAACGTACCAGCAGCGCCTTGCGGAACGCCTGGCCAGAGTCGGACAGCAGCGTGTCTGACACTTGTTTTACGCTGTTGTAGATGGTGCTGACCACCGGGGTACGGGTCAGGATCAGGTTCCACAGGTCTAGCAGCTTCTGGCCCAGCACGTTGGCCGCCATGAAGCCGGTACCCAGCAGAATGGCAAAAGCCAGCACCACGCCCAGCCCAGGGATATCAAAGCCGAACAGGCTTTCGGGGCGCCACATGCGTGGCAGCAGGTTGATGGTCTGGTCCAGCGTACCGATGATCAGGTTCAGCACCCATAGCGTTATCGCTACCGGCAGCCAGATCAGCAAACCGGCAGCCAGGTAGCCGCGCAGGGTCATCTTGATATGTTTCATAGGGCCTCAGGCGCAACCGCCACTGCCGCAACCGCCGCCACCACCACCACAGGCGGGACCGCTGCCATTTTTGAAATCGGTGACATACCAGCCATTGCCTTTGAGCTGGAAACCCGCCGCAGACAGCTGCTTGCTGTACTGGTTGCTGCCACAGGCCGGGCACTGGGCAATCGGGTCATCGCTCATTTTTTGCAGATGTTCCTTCTGTGCACCACAGGCTTCACAACGGTATTCATAAATCGGCATGTTTTACCACTCCAACCGCAACTACGATGACATAATCAGGTAAATATTGCAGTGCATCAAATCGCATCGCAATAAACAGGCTCATGATAATGGGGCCAGATGCACACAACGGCAAGCCTGAACCCGCACAAACGGGTGATTATATCCGACTGATACGCCAATACAAAAATCGGATTCATGGCAGCGCAACATAGGCGCTGCAGCATGGGGCGCGCCACCTTCCATCGTTACCCGAACCGGAGTTTGCAATGACCACATCCCACCTGCCGCTCGCCGGCAAACGCGGCCTGATTGTTGGCGTGGCCAACGAACACAGCATTGCCTACGGCTGCGCCAAAGTCATGCGCGAGCTGGGCGCCGAGCTTGCCATTACCTACCTGAACGACAAGGCCGAACGCTTTGTGCGCCCGCTGGCCGAGGAGCTGGATGCCAGCCTGATCCTGCCGCTGGACGTACAACAGGATGGCCAGCTGGACAACGTGTTCGATGCTATCCGCGACAGCTGGGGCAGCCTGGACTTTGTGGTGCATTCCATTGCCTTCTGCCCGATGGACGACCTGCACGGCCGCGTCACCGACTGCAGCAAAGACGGCTTCCTGCAAGCCATGCGCGTATCGTGCTACTCCTTCATCGAAATGGCCCGCCTGGCCGAGCCGCTGATGGTGAACGGCGGCGCCCTGCTGACCATGAGCTACTACGGTGCCGACAAGGTGGTAGAAAACTACAACATCATGGGGCCGGTCAAAGCGGCGCTGGAAAGCACCACCCGCTATATGGCACACGAGCTGGGCAGCAAGGGCATTCGCGTGCACACCATCTCGCCCGGCCCGCTGAAAACACGTGCGGCCAGCGGTATTGCCCACTTCGACAAGCTGATCGACGACGCCATCGAGCGCGCACCGCAAAACCGCCTGGTCAGCATCGAGGATATCGGCCAGACCGCCGCCTTCCTGGCGTCCGACGCCGCCCGCGCCCTGACCGGCGAGGTCACCTACGTGGATGGCGGCTTCAACATCATGGCGTAAGCCTGATGCCCGGCGTGGCAGGCCGCCTGCTGCGCCGGGTATTGGCAATGGCGGCACCCCCCCAGCCCAAGGAACCCAGCCATGACCCGTGACGACCACGCCTTTAGCGACATTATCGAACAAGCCCAGAGCAACGGCCCCCGCCCCATGGCCGTGGCCCACCCGTGCAGCCCGGAAGCCCTGCTGGGCGCCGTGGAGGCCGCCGAACACGGCATTGCCACCCCTATCCTGATTGCCCCGCGCGCCAAACTGGCCAAACTGGCAGCCGGCATGGACATCGACCTGGGCCGCTTTGAAACCATCGACGCCGAACACAGCCATGCCGCTGCCGAGCGCGCGGTAGAGCTGGTACGCGAAGGCTTTGCCGACAGCCTGATGAAAGGCAGCCTGCACACCGACGAATTCATGAGCGCGGTGCTGGACCGCAGCAAGGGCATCCGTACCGACCGCCGCATCAGCCATGTGTTTGTGATGAAGGTAGAAAGCTACCCGCGCTACCTGTTCATTACCGATGCTGCCGTCAATATCGAGCCCGACCTCACCACCAAGCGCGATATCTGCCAGAACGCCATCGACCTGTGCCACGCCCTGGGCATTGCCCGGCCCAAGGTGGCGATTTTGTCTGCGGTGGAAACCATCAACCCCAAGATCCGCTCTACGCTGGATGCCGCCGCACTGTGCAAAATGGCCGACCGCGGCCAGATAAAAGGCGCCGTGCTGGATGGCCCGCTGGCATTTGATAATGCCATTTCGCACGCAGCAGCAGATACTAAGGGTATCGAGTCGGATGTAGCGGGCGAGCCGGATATCCTGCTGGTGCCCGATCTGGAGTCCGGCAATATGCTGGCCAAGCAGCTGACCTACCTGGCCGCCGCCGCCAGCGCCGGTATCGTGATGGGCGCACGCGTACCTATCGTGCTGACCAGCCGCGCCGACGACGCCGCCGGGCGCCTGGCCTCGGCCGCGGTGGCCAACTTGTACGCCGCCCACAAGCGCGCAGCCGGCCAGAAAAACACGCCATGACACAAGGGGAAAGCATGGGCAAA
>JAIXTB010000189.1 GCA_027484385.1 Neisseriaceae bacterium
AGTGCTTTTCCCAACGCCGGACTCCCCTGTAATGAGCATGCAAAGCGGCTCTCGTAAGATTGGCGATTCATCAATGCATCTGGTGACGTTGGCAATCAAATAGTTAAATACTGGCGTTTTAATCAAGATTCCGCTGATAATTTTTATTATCCTGTCGCTATCGTTGCGGTCGTTATCTTGATGATTTGGCTCAGTCATTCTCTTCACTCCTGTCGACATATAGCTCAACCTCCCAATCGTCATAATTCATGTCGCGTGGATCAGCTTCGTCTTGAATTTTTGTGGGGAATGAATTAACCTCATGGGCGATACTGCTTTTGCATTTGGCTTGCTTGATTTTTGGCTTGCCGAGAGATTGCTCAGCGCTACGCTGCAATTGAAATATTTCTTCATTCAGTACTGCCTTTTCACCAATTACCTGCTCAGCAAGGAGACTATCCGCTTCAGACTGGATAGCTATTTCTTTTCTTGTGTTTACATATGCACGCCACGTGGTTTTCTCATTTATTGATTGCGCAATGAAATCAAGCTTAATTAAAGCCTTGTTTATGGGGTCGCTAATGTAAGCATGGCGTATATCTTCCGGATCTATGCGCAGCATAAATTTTTTATTTCTTGATGCGGATGCTTGCAGGTGTACCAAGTGAGGATGGTGATAAGTGAGTCCTTTTACTGAAATTCGACCATTGGTGATCCGACGGTGGAAAGTCAAGCTGAATTGAGTTTCTAGTTTAGAGCTGTCAGTGAGAGGTGGAATAGGGTGATCTTCAATCAATCTATTCCAGCACTGTAATGGTGTCTCGCCTAGCTCGGAGTGGCGTGTATTGTGATAGTCCACGACTACCCATTTGAAAACTAAAGCTCGCAGTTCTTCAAGCGTAATACATGCGAGCTTCTCTGAAGGATAGCTGGCACGCATTTCGGGATTGGACCACGTTGTGCCTGGCAGCCGGTGAATGAGCCTAGTATTCAAGGTTCCAATGAATCGTTCTACAACGGCTTTGTACCATGGCATGCCAGGTGGGCAATACTGCAGGTCTATCATTAGATCGCAACAGAGCTGCTTGTGTACGTGCGCATGAAACTCAGGACCATTGTCCATCCAGAGGGCTGCTATTCTGCCCTCAACTGGCCAATAATTATCCGAAGATAGGCCATATTGTCGTATCAGCTCGGTCTTGTTTGAGACTGCCTGTTTAATACATAACATGACCGCTACAGATGATGGCGGCGCTAGGTCAATATAAATAGCACATACCATTCGTGTTCTTCTGTCTATGGCGACCGTTACTGTCGGTCGGCCAAGTAATTTTTTTGTAATTGGATGCACAATGATCACATCTAGGATAGTGTGATCAATTTCAACTCGTTCAAGTGGAAAAAAAGCTACAGGGCCACGATCTCTCGTTCTGAAGTATCGAAGTGCATATCGCTCGCTATAGCGCCTCGCCATCTCAATGAATGGGTCCAGGACGCGTTTTATAAGCTTGCAGAAACCACCATAACTTAGAAAGCTAAGCCACTCCTCTTTTGGACGTTTCTTGTTTTCTAAGAAGATCTCGTCGATCAACTTTTGATGTGCATGTTTTTTACTGTTGCGATGTATGGTTAGATAGCATCTATCAAGTACCGAGTAGAAGAGCTCAAGAACCTCTGGGTGTATCTGTCCCTGGCGCCTACCGCAGTTTTGTGTCCGTGGCGCCAGGGACATAATGTCCTCACCACTGTTTTTATAATCACGGCACCAGCGATAAAGCGTAAGATGACCTGGAGTTTTAGTGTCACCAATCGCTTTGGCAATACTCTGCGCGATAGGGCGCAACGTACTCTCGCAGGAAGTTTTTTCAGTCTGTGTAAGGATACCAATCACGTACTGCAGTCGGCGCTGCATTGAATGCCGTATATGTTCAGGCAGCGCCGATGGTATAGGAGGAAGATTGTCATCTCGGAAGATATAACCGTCATCTTCAATGATCTTCAGTTTTCCCAGAGAAAAGTAGTGGTTTACCTCATCGAAGGTCATCTCTTTGGTGTAGGCGTTGCACTTATCCATCAGAGTAACGGAGCGCCCTGGTTGGACATCCAGTACGCGATAGGGGTAGCCTTGGAACTGTACATTCAAGCCCTCTCTAAGCTGTAAGCTCATTGTGCATCCCCTTGACTAATCCACACTATGCTACGTGTCGTTAACTCCTGATCAATATCGAAAGCAATGTTCCCATCCCAAAGTAGCTTGTATATGACAAATAAGGCGGATTTTCTATCTGGAAACAAATAAACCAAGTCATTAATAGCGCAACTACCATAATCTTGCATGGTACGTAGCACCATATTTCTATCACTTTCGTGAACAAAGCAACTTGAGTAGTGCTTTAGCCATTTCAAGTTTCTATTGAGCAATTCGCGATTCACGACATTTTCACTGGAGATGGTGAATTCATATCCCCTACGGGCCAGCTCTTTCTTGATTGCTTGGAACTTTTCCTTATGCTTCAGTGCATTGATCTCTGGCTTTACCTCATCTAGAAGAGGAAGCTTGTTTTTGTCTTTGTAGATGACAAGGATGTCAGGGGTATAAGAGTGCCATTCTCCATTAAATTGGTAGTCAACCTTCATCGGTTGACTGACTATTCTTTCGACACACGGATCACCAGCATGCTGTAGAAGTCGTCTGTATTCATATTGACTTTCATTGCTGGCATACGCCTGCATTTGTGGAATGTATGTATGGCCGATAACTTTTCGGCTCTTCTTATTATGAATCTTCCGGACAGATGGAGTCAGCATTTCACATGCTCCCCGTTGAGCAAGCCGATGAACGGAGTGAACTTCTCATCGATAAGTGCTGAATAGTGTGTGCCGTATGCTTTCAGTATCTGTGCGGTTGTTGCTTGGTATTTAAAATTTGATGGCAATGTATGGCTATTGAGCGGCCTTGGCATGTACCAATTTGGCTGGCCGCAATAAGACAACTTGCTTGATAAGTAAAATTTCGGCTGATAAATGCGCCTGGTGTCGGGATCAATAAGAAAAAGATCAAACAGTTCCAGAAACTCCCATTTGTATAGTGTGCTTTTTATCAAACTGGGTGCTAGTTGCATCTGCTCACGACAGATGAGGAAATGCCGTGGGCTGGCACACGGAGAAGACGTCAGAGGCATGCGCTGGCGCAATTGCCGATCTTGGCGAATTTGAAGCATGGCTTATCCTTTGCATAAATCACACAGTGGTGAATGCAGGGACGAGCGGGGACGGTCCCGAGCGAAAAAGCTCTTGACTATCCCGTGAGGAGAGGCCAGAATGAAGTTAACAAAATGTTGATATTTAGTTAGCTTCAAAAGCCCCGCAATGGTTCTCGCAAAACCAGTGGGGCTTTTGGCTTTTCCGTGCTCGTGATCAATGGTTATGAACAGCGATTATTAGTCTATCTACATAGTTGTTCCTTTCCGTTGCTTTTTCAGAATGCTTTAGTTACTAGGTGCTTCCTGTTGGCTTCGCTTACTGGCTAGGCTGTGAAGGAATGCGGTCAGCTTGATAAAGTCATCTTGTTCAAGCCAGTCCATGTACTCTTGCAAGGTAGCTGCACAGATAAAAGCCTCTTGGGGTGCTGTAGGGGGAACCTTTACAAGTCTTGGGGACATTTTTTCAGCAGTATAAAGACGCTTTACCTGCGCCCCTGTCATGCCTAGATTCTTTAAAGAGGATTCGATGTTCTCTAGAAGAGGGGCATACCGCTTGCCTGTTTCCACCCCACTGATGTAAGGTCCTTTGAGGTTAAGCGCACTAGCGAAATTGACCTGCGACAGACCGAGTCCAACGCGAATTTCTCTAAGCAGGGTTGCAAGTGGTGACATGTCAAAAATCCCAGTGTGAGGCCGTAAGTTAATCTTACTTGCGGCAGTTAGCGCAACGGGAACAAGTGATTCATGCCTTATTTTCTTAACTTAAAAAATAAAGCATAAAAACCTATCCATACAGATAGTTTTTTATGCTTTATTTTTTATTCCAAAGTTGCATCAACTCTTAATTTTTTATTTATCCGTTGGAACAAAAAAATACCCAATTCAGTGATGAAAACATCATTTCTCGGTGCTTATTATTCAGAAGGTAAAGAAAAAAAGTATTTTTCCTTATGCGCAACGTCAGATGGGATGGGGTGTTGCCTCGGGTGATGTCAAAGTAATAAGTTGCTTTTGTGCAACAGCCAGAAGGCATTCTGAGGATGATCGCGAGCGAGCGCTTCTTTTATGGAGGGGGTAGACATGGCTGCAGTTAGCGGCGAGCGTTTTCCTGTTGAGGGCAATCTAGCCATCAATTCCGGAAAACTTAGAGACGCAGCGCTCAGTCGGCACGCTACTCAGCTACTAGCCAGCCGACTCAGTCAGGTTTAATCCGGTATTGATGCGATCGACTATGGGCATCACTCCGGCGCATCGCCAGATTGTGGCGGCGGCCGTGGACGGGGAGTCACAGTCAAACGGCTGCACAAGTGCCCTGACCGTGTGGCTCGGCTCCCCGATATCTCTGCCAACCAAACCATCGAACTATACAACGGTCAAGAGTGCAGGTATGGAGCGAAAATTCATGTTCCTGTATGGCATCAAATGCAGCCAGTCTCTATCTCATCGCGAAAGTCCGCAGGGGAGCTTAAGTGTTGCCGAAATATCTAACTAATCGTTTAGAATTACTCATTCTATTTGCATGGTCTTGGCAAGGGGCGGCAGCAAGATGTCTCTCGCCTTAGGCTGGGGGCTGCATTAATGGCATTAGCTAAATCGAGAAGAAAATTTGACAGTGTCCGAGCCTCAAGAGACGGTCACGAGTTCCACGAAGCATGGGTGGCACGCAAGTGCTTAGGCCTACTTCTACCTAAAGACGATTTTGTGGGTTTGGCGATTGAGGGCTTTTCTCCTAGCGACCAAACCACGGCTGAGGCGAACGAGATCGCAGATGCCGTTTTGTATTACGGAAAGCATGCCTCGTTCGAACATGCCCGCCAGGTCGTCGTTGTGCAGGTGAAGTACTCGAAGGCTGCGGAAGAGAAACCGTTTCGCGCTGCTGACGCCAAGAAGACTCTTGAGAAGTTCGCAAAAGCCTATAGGTCCCATAAGAGGCAACACGGTACGGAGCGCGCCCGAGAGAAGCTCCGCTTTCAACTAGTGACCAACAGACCCATTCTGGCCGAGTTCAACGATGCCATACTCAGTTTTAGTACCGGTACCGAGTTGTATGGCACAGCGAAAACCCAAGCTGAGCAGGTCAAGGCAGCGTGCAAGCTCCAAGGAAAAGACCTAGCTGAGTTTGCAAGTCGGCTTCAAATGATTGGTCTCACAGGGGATTTGCGAGAAAGCAAGAATAGACTGGCAATTGCCCTTGCTGACTGGTCACCTGCTCGTGACCCGATGGCTAGGATTAGGTTGAATTCGATCAGGGAACTTGTCCGGGACAAGGCCAACCTGGCCAGCCAGAATCGTAATGTTATCTTGCGCGCCGATATCCTGACTGCACTTGAGCTGCAGGACGAGAGTGATCTGTTGCCGTGCCCCGCGAGTTTTCCGCACGTGGGACCGGTCGTTGAACGTCGGCAGCTAGCCGAGACGGTTGTACAAATTCCGCTGCTGGATAGGCCTATGGTCATTCATGCAGACGGCGGTGTCGGCAAGACAGTCTTCATGAATTCGATCGCAGGTAGCCTCGCGCATGCGCATGAGGTCGTGCTCTTCGATTGCTTCGGCATGGGGCAGTACCGCACCCCTGGGGACGCAAGGCACCTTCCACGGCGGGGGCTGGTTCACATCGCGAATGATCTTGCCTGCCGCGGATTGTGCGACCCCCTCTTGCCGACGACGGACAATAGCGACGACCTCATTCGAGTCTTCCGAGTCAGAATGGCTCAGGCGGCTCAGACTGTTCGCAGAGCTGGGTCGGATCGACAGCTGATCCTGCTGATCGACGCGATTGACAACGCCGGTGAACTCGCTCTCGATCGAAGCGAACCCTCCTTTCCAAGGCTGCTTCTCGAGAGCTTCAGCCACGGAGGGGCGATTCCAGGAGTCCAACTGGTCGTTAGCTCGCGTAGCCATCGAAGACTTGCGGCAACCGGCGGGGTTTCATGCGAAGAAATGGAGTTGAACCCCTTCACTATCGACGAAACTGGCGAATTCCTACGCCGTCGCGCCAAGGGAATGACAGATGCCAGATTGCAGGTTGCTCAGTCTCGTTCGCGCGGTAACGCACGAATACTCGAGCACTTGACCAAAGAGGGGGCAGACCTTCTAGCACCATCCGAGATTAATAATGTCATTCAACTCGATGATCTACTTCGGAAGCGAATTGCGGATGCGCTTGGGGAAGCGCGAAAGCAGGGCTATCGAGAGGCGGACATCAAGGCGTTTCTTGCTGGATTGGCAACCTTGCCGCCCCCGATTCCCGTGCGGGAGTTCGCAGAGGCCAATGGCTTGGCCGAAGGCGCTGTCAACAGTTTCGCGGTGGATTTGTCGCCGCTGCTTGAGCAAACGAAGCACGGCCTGATGTTTCGCGACGAGCCAACAGAGACTCTCATTCGCGAGGACTATGCCGCTGACAACGAAACGCTACGCACGCTCGCGAAAAATCTGCATGGCATGCAGGCAACTTCAATCTATGCCGCGACTACACTACCTGATTTGTTGCAGCAACTGGAGGATGGTGCGCAGCTGTTCAGCCTGGCCTTTGACGAGAGGATTCCTGCTGCAATCAAGAGTGCGGTGGGTAGACAGGCAATTCGGCACGCAAGGCTCCGGGCTGCAGTTGCATATGCGGCCAACCGGAATGAGGTAGACCAGCTTGTGTGTCTACTCGTGGAGCTGTCGACGCTGGCCGCAGTCGATCAGCGTGGCACCGAGTACATTCTCGACAATCCCGACCTGACCGTTTCATCCGGCGACGCTGACTCTCTCCGGCGTTTGTTCGAGGTTCGCACGAAGTGGCCTGGAACGCGCCATGCGAGGCTGACAATTGCTCATGGGCTAACGGGTGACGTGGCAGACGCCTACCGCCATGCCCAGTGGGTTTATGAGTGGAGACGGCATTACTTTCAGCAGGACCAGGAGTATCGAAGAGAGCGGGGTGCGCCGACCGCACTGGATATGGCGTCCATTCCGTTCTGTCTGGTCGCCAAGGGCGACGGTGAAGGTGCGGCGCGTGACATTGGGGGGTGGCGGGACAGGTACGCCTTTGAAGTCGCCGAATCGCTGTTCTCGCTGCTGCGCTTGGGCGAATCGACTGGGTGTGTACAGCAAGCAGCAATCCGCAATTTTCTGACTTCCTGCTCCGAAAAGCCGGGTGTGCTCGCGGCGGCGGTTCTTTTCGCCGATGGGGATGAGGCTCTGCAACGTTCGCTGGTTTCCAGTCTTGCTCAAGCTTGCCAGAAGACCGCCAGTGTGGATATTGGGGAAAGGCACTCTCGCCCGGAAGCACATCCGATCACTCGTGGCATGCTCCGTGCGGCATCAGTGGCCGTGGTTCTGGGCATGAGAGCTGAGGCAAGTGCCATCTTGTCGACGATACAGATACCTGCACCGTCACTTCACACGTACATGGCTAGTTACTGGACCGGCGAAGTCTACCCATTCCTGGCAAGACAGGTGCTGATCAGTGTGGCCGCGGGAACAGTCCTAGAAGAGCGACACCTGCTTCCCAGTGAGCTGGCCGTGATGGCTGCAAACGTCCCATTTGAAGTCCACGGGCAGGATTTCAAGAAGGCATTGAAGGCAGAGCTTGAGAAGAACTATCAGGCGGGCCGCGCCGAGAGCGGAACAACTGGGCATATCAGCTACGAGACAAAGAACTCGGCAGAGCGCTTTCTCGACAGCCGATTGGAATCATGGTTACGCATCTCGGTCGCGTTTTCAGAGGCCATCTTTCAGCAGAAAGGCAGGAACAGTGGATCGTTGACTCCACTGATCAATCTTTGGATTGAGCTTCGCAACAAGTGTGACTACTACTCTGGTGGGTCTGATGTACAGCGACAGCACAATGCTGTGGGGGAACGTCTCCTGACTCTGGTGCTTGGTGCGGATCCAGAACTGGACGTAGCGGAAGTCCAACGATATGTCGAAGCTGTTAGTGAGACGGGAGTTACGCCGGTTGGCAATGTCATTGAAATCATTGGGATATTGGCTGCCCGGGCCCCACTTCAGGTTTTGGCGGGAACTACCGCCGTCAAGATGAAAGCGGCGATCGAGTGCGAGGATGAGGTCAGTCAACGTGCTTCCCTGTTTGCCGATTTGGCTAGGGCTATCTCGCCGGCCAGCCGGGACGAGGCTGTAGAGTACTACCGAAAGGGCCTCGAACAGATGGATGCCATTGGCTCCGGTGACTACCAGTTTGTGAATGAACTGATGCAGTTCGCGAGCTCGCTGCAGGGTGAAGAGCTCGCGAATCCAGACAGTCATACCCTCTCGAATATTTGTGAGCTTAATCTTGGCGAGGAACACAAGTTCAATTGGGCGATGTATGGGGCGGCGATGGCCAAAGTGTCTGGTCTGAAGGGCATTGCGAAGCTGGCCCGGTGGGAGGATCGCGACAGGATTTCGTTGAACTACACGCTGTTGCCGTACCTCAACGCACTGTTGGAATACGACAAGATAGATCCGGCGATTGCACTTGCGATGCTGCGCGTTTCCGCTCCTGTGGAGCTGTATGTTTGTGGAACAGAGCATTTGGTCAAATCGCTCGAGAGCAAACCCATCGACGGATTGGATAGGCTGATCGAGGAACTGATTACCCAGTACCTGCAAAACAATCCTGGATCTTTCGGGTCGGAAGCACCGCGAGCGTTGGCACACCTTGCAAAGCGAGCTTTGGGCGAAACCTCGCGAGAGTTTGCTTATCTCTCCAAATCGGCCGACAAAATCAAGACAACGACGAGCGAGTACAACAACCTAAACAACTGGCGTGCGGAGACACCAACCGTTCACATCCAGGAGCGACAAGCGGAACAAGACGCGGTTTTGGCGTCGATCACGGCGCTCGTCGCCGAGACTGCCCCTTTGGATGAGCTGTCCGTCGTCAAGGCAATGGAAGCTGTGGAAGGCCTGAACGGATGGATGAGTTTCCAACGTGACTTCTTTGAGCAGTTACGGGCGAAGGTCCCATTCGGCAGATGGCCCCGTTACATCGAAATGATTGCTCGTCTGGAGAAGCTTAACCTCTACAATAAGCTTCACGAGCTCGGTGCGTGCAAGAACGCTTGGTCCAGTGCGTCAAATGCGGTCACTACAGCCTTGCACGCCTGCGCCGAAATCATCGTTCGTGAGAACGCGCCCGAATTCATCTCATTCGACTATCTGTCAGCATCGAACCTCAAGGATTTGTCGGAGCTTTCCGGTGTCGATTACCGGTTTCTGATCCTGGATTTGATCAAGGAATTCTCTCGTCCGAACGCGGCTATTCCGGCATCCGTTTGGTTGAGCTTGGCGACGGCCTTCAACGAGGTTGCCACCATAGGTGTGGGTCAAGGTGCCCTAAAGAGGCTGCTCAACAGTGGCCCTGCCAAACTTGCGTCCTCGGTTGTGGATGGTCCTTGGCAACCGGATCTCTATCCAAACGGTGAGCAAGTCGAAGTCGCTGCGGGGCTCATCTGGTTCGCCCTCGGGTCACCTCATGCGGAACGTCGATGGATGGGGGCGCACAGCCTCAGAACCGTTGTGCGCCTTGGCAGAGCGGATGTCCTCGGTGAGGTCATTGCGAGATTTGATAGGAAAGATGCCGCTCCTTTTCAGGCACAGGAGTTGCCGTTCTTCTACTTACATGCGCAGCTTTGGCTGCTGATAGCGTTAGCGCGGATTGCGTTGGACGAACCAGCGATTGTTGCCATACATCGTGCTTTTCTCGAGAGGGTTGCCCTGAACAAGGAGGATAGCCATGTGTTACGTAAGCACTTTGCCAAGGCGGCGTTGCTTGCATGCGTCCAGGGGGGCCAGCTCACGCTGGATCCCCTCGTGTCGGAGGTACTAGGCAGCCTCAATCAGTCGCCGTATCCCTTGCGGACCTCCAGCGACTACGGCAGTAGCTCCTTCTACCAGTCTCGCCCCAAGGGTATGCCAGAGCCGGCAAAGGAACTGCACCTAGAATACGACTTCGACAAGTATGACGTTTCGAGCTTGAGTGAGCTGTTCGGAAGGTCGCGGTGGGATACGGTCGATGCCATCACCGCTTGGGTGCGAAAGCACGACACCGAAATCACGCACATGTCCGATCACGGAGGGCGGTCTGACAATGGGCAAAATGGCCTAAGAGGTATTTCCGCAGAGCACCACTCCTATGGCGAGCACTTGTGCTGGCATGCACTTCATGCCGTCGCCGGTGAATTCCTCGCCATGTATCCCGTGGTCCAACGACCCTATGACGAGGACAGCCCGTGGGACGAGTGGTTGGGTCGTAAGGTTTTGTCGCGAGACGACGGACTCTGGCTAGTCGATGGCACTGACTGGAGGCCGGTAGAAACTCAGGTTAACTTGCGCGAGATAGGCGCCAAAGGCGTCATGCTGACGGGAGACCCGGGCAAGCTGCTTTCTCTCCTGGGTATCGATAACACCATAGGTGAGTGGTTGGCCATGGACGGCGATTGGAGGTCTGTTGACGGGGTGGGTGTGCACGTGCAGTCCGCCTTGGTTTCTGCCCGAAGGAGCACGAAGTTGGCGAGCCACATCGCGAAACAGAATCCCTTCCACGCGTTTCTACCACAGCTGGAGGCTTACGAAGATGACGACTCTGGGTCTGCACGCTCCCATGCTCCGTACACGCCATGGGTGGTTCGTCCGGCTACCGAGGCTAGACTCGATGAGGCCGATTCGTTAGGAGTAACAGGGGTGGTGCAGCGAGGGAGGCTTTCAAGGGCCGCAAACGCCTTTGGATCTCTCTTTCCAGAAGATCCGTTCGGCCGAAGGTGGGTCAATCCGTCGGGTGTTATAGTCGTACGCTCTGAGGCTTGGTGTCAGCGTGGCGAACGAAGCGATGGTGGCCGTACCAGCGGTACCCGGATGCAATGCCGATCCGATTTCGTCCGAGACTTCCTCGCTGCCAACAAAGCCCACCTGTTACTTCTGGTAATCCTACGTCGATACGAATCGGGATTTGGAAGTAGTCCTTCGCGATACTGGCATACAACAGCTGTAGTGCAGGTAACGGAGTCGCTCGACTTTACACTTCACCCCGGGTTCAGGAACGAACTACACGTATCAGAGTACTGACCCTCGGCGCATCACGTATGACAATGCGACTTAGTTCAGGCGTTGCAGACTGTATGTTGGTCGTAAGCGGACTTCTTTACGCGTGCAATTCGGCCAGACCCGACGTTGGGTTGAGGAGGCGCGAATAATTACAATGGCATCTACGGCAGGCGTTCAATACGGTTGCCTCGCGAACTGTTGGTGCGCAGCTTCCCTAAGCCACTTGCTTCTTAAGCGCGTTGCAGCGAGAGTGTTGTCGCACCACAATTGATGAGGTTATCACCGTGAACGTAGACATTACCCCGCAAGAGGCGATAAGCCGCCTGGAACAGCATTTCGGCTCTCGCGAAGAAATGCTCACTCACACACTTACAACGTTATCGATATCTGGACAGCCAGCGGACATCACTTTCTATCGGCGAAAACCAATCTTGGATGTCCGTGTCAGCACCAAGCTGGGCGCCGCTCAGCTGTATGGCCTAGAGAAACAGCTCCCTCGGCTGTTGAGATACATTGAGTTCTCAAACGGAACCATCACGGGCCTCAACGAGATTTGGACTGTAAATCCCATGCCGATGGACGGGTTCACTCAGGCGGAATTGGACGCCGTTGACCTTGCGCAGGGAAAGGATCGCATCGGACCGCACGGCGAGAAGCTAAGGGAGATGATCCGCAATACGTATCATTGCAAAAGCAAGTCTGAAGTTGATTACTTCCTACGCCGTTGGATTGCCTCCTAGAGCTGCAGAAATGAAGCTTATGGCTGCTGCGGATCGCCTAGATCCCGGCGCATAGCGCCGCGGATTCGTTGTGGCATTTGCCACTGTGGTGGTGGTGGAATCCGTTTCAACTCAGCGATAAGTGCGCGCTGATTCTGTAGCTCCTTTCGTCCGCGCGGATCGAGCCCATTCTCATATGGCAGCAAGCGTGTCATCTCGGCCTCAGCTTTCTCGAAAGCCCCACAATAGGCAAGAACGACGGCATACTGACCGCGGATGGGGATGATACGACCTGTCAGCTTCAGGCCCAGAATGGTGGGCATCAAATTTCGCTCAATGACGTCCCGTGCGCCGATGTAGTCGTGCCGCTCAACGAAGTCGTCGACCAGTTCCTGACCGACCCTCACGAACGAGTCTAAAGAGTGCGCCATTGAGTAGAATTTCAGTGCATGGACGTGGGCAAGGCCAGGATGATTTCCCATGGCCTTGGTCGCCTTCGCCTGCAGATCAAGGGTATCCGCAAGATGCTTGAGATCGTCGGTATGGCTGTGATCGCCTTTCAGAAGAGGGAATATCTTGTCCGGATTCTTCCCCATCACGTCGGCGAGTGTGAGCCCAAGCAGGTCGTAATACTCGACGATCAGATCGAGCGTCGCAGTGATGCAGTCGTCCATCATCCCAAGTTCGAAGAGCGCAAGCGCGTAGTTGTACTTTGCCACGCGAAGGTGCTGCGGCGTTTGGGGTAGCAGCCGACTGAGTTCGTTCATCGTCGTCTTTACGGTGGCAACGTCTTTCGTACAAGCGGCAAAGATCATGCGCTTCATGCCAACGGCGAGGCATTCCGATAGCCCGAGATTATTCTGACGCACCAACTTATCCATGCGATCGAGCTTGTTGCGTATATCGGCGTCATCACCCCCTTTGAAATGAGCAAAAACCAGCCCATCCAATGCCCAAAACCGATCCTCCGCAGGAATCTCTTCTGATTCAACAACCTGATTCAGGTACTCGGAAATCTCCTCCATGTAGCCTAACTCATGGAAGATTTCGTCAGTCGCCATTTCGACAAGGGGCTTGATATTGCCGAGCGCAACGAACATCCGCAGCAGCAGGAAGACTCGCTGACGATCGTGATCCCTGGGAAGCGCGGCCATGAGGAGGTCGCGGATCGCCTCTTGCGCCTTCCGGACGACTTCAGCTCCGCAAACATCGAGGTGACCGCGCCCCAGCGATCTCATGGCATCGTGGACCTTGAAGCGGTCCGCCCCAAAGATCTGGATCGTGCCACTCAAGCGCAATCGTCGAAATGCGGCGGCTGCCGCAGGTTTTTCCAGCCCGAAGGTTGCCTTCAGGACGCCGCTGGCTTCGGATTGACTGAGAGGGACATCGCTGAGGCTGAGCCCCGCGACGGCACGGCGCTCGTCATCATTGTAGCCGTCGAATACGTCAGCGAGGATCAGTTCCTGAGCGGTCTCGACGATGTGCGTGCGTTCTTCAATAGCTGCGCAGAGTCGGTCGACCTCACCGCCGTAATTATCGGCCGCGATCTTCAGCGCATTTTGCGTATAGAGCGGCAACCCACCCGTCAGTTTTAGCAGCCGCTCATAGTTCGAATAGTCACCTCGACATCCAAGGAACGAACCTTCTGTGGCGGCGGTTTCGTTGGTCCAGCCAAGAAGTGGTTCCGCCTGAACGCCGAGCGTTGCCTCGATACGAGCAACTGCGGCGTTCGGTTGTGCCAGCAAAACGAAATGCAAATGAGGTGACGCCTCGATCAGCACGACCAGGTCGGCTGCTGGTACGCGGTGCGCGTTATCCAGCACTAGGGTCGCAGTGAGATTGCTTTCCGCAAGGTGGCGCCCGATTGCGAAGAGAATTTCCGTACCGGTGGCGCCGGGCAACAGGATTTCACCAAGCTTGCCGCTGGTCTTCCCAAACAAGCGTGCCGCGAGTTCGCGGGCGACAGCGCTGGCTAGGGCCGGTCCGGAGATGTCCGCCACGTCGTAATAGGCCAGCCTATCGCTCGTGTGCAGGGCCGTCTGGGAGACCCAAGAGGTTTTGCCGGCTCCCGAGAAGCCGGTGACCAGTCGCACTCGATGCGTCGTGACGAGCAGCGGTTCCTTTTCCTGAGACCGGTATCTAAGGGGCGGTGCCGGAAAGTCCTGTAGTTGTATCACCAACTGCTCGAAGAGTGCTGGTAGATCTTGCACGACGAAGGTGTGATTGGCATTCGGTTCGATACCTGCAGCGGCGGCCATGATTCGGCCCGCGAGCTTCCAGACCAGCGTCTCCGGCGCCAAGATCGAAAAAGGCAACGTATTGGCTGCGGCGCAGCAGGCCACAAAGCCGTCGGAGACATTACCCCATGGTGCGGGAAGCGATTGTTCTACCGCGGGTATTTTGCCGGGCCAGAACAACGTGACACCAGACGGCCAAGCATCGCTCCTGAGCCGTTCAGATAGTTCCGGACCTGGCGGACTGTTCGAAACGATCGCGAATTCGGCTGTGCCGCTCCTGCGGCCGTCCCTATGTTCGGTTTTGATCGCATCGAACCGCGAAAGAGCGCCGCCGATGTCACTGAAAATCAGATGCGAGCTGCGGGTCTTGATCTGCACGTAGATGCGTTTGTCCGGGAGCACCAGTTCCACGTCTTCGTCGTTCTCGACGACGATGTGGGTCACGCCGGCGTTGGCGGCCCGAAACAGACAGGCCAACGCATAGAGATGTTGGTAGAGGAAGCCACGATGAACGGATTCGATCCGGGCAAGTTGGCGGCTATCCAGATTAAAGCTTTCGATTTGTTCTGTGCTAGCCATAGACTGAACTTTCATCGGCGTCCTGATTGGTGGGCGATGCCTCGATGATCGCGATGGCGGCGATAACCTTGCAGTCAGGCCTAGGCCGCAAACGATTAATGTAGCAAGGCATTTTTGTCACGCGGCTGCGCTCGCAGATCGAAGCCGCTCAATCTGGTTGTAATTGATGACTGTCAAATGTTTAGCCAAGAAATGGATCGTGGAAGCGATACGCTCGCCCTCGTTCGTTGACTGGCGCTAAGTGGTTTAGGGCGGCTTGATCGCTCATGCCTTGGTTGCGTAGTGCAGAATAAAGCTGATAGAACTCGCCATTCAAATCACCGGCAAAGATGCCGGGATCGTCCGAGCCTAGCGATACCATAATTTCTGGGTCACCTTCTTGCACAAACCCGGGCACTCGCATCCAGCGAAGCGCATGGTGCTCGCTAAAACTATGGTACTGACTGATACGCACATTGCTTGATGGCAGCGTCTCTATTACGACATTGCGGCGGGCGACTTCACGCATTAGCGCCTGCTGAAGTTGCAGATAGGTGATTTCATCGAGGTAGGCCGCGTCAACACTTTCCAGGGCCTCACTGCGCTGCCATAGGTTTTCATCACTTTGCCATTCCCACAACAATGTCAGGTCTTGCAAGCTGTTATGTTTAACGGTAGAGACACGTTGTGCTTCGGCCTGCCAGATGTCGCTGAACGACGCCATTTCTGTTGACCATTCCGGCTCGAAGACCGCCTGCACAAAGCGTACATTTAGGTGCCGTAAGTTCATAGCGGATTCCAACTGGGCGCAGCTGATGTCGCGGCGGAACACTTCGCTCGCACATTTAGCTAAATCCATAGCCACGCGGGTGGCTGTTGGTGTTGCTTCAGGCAGAGTGCGCAGCAGCCGCCAGGCTGCTAGCAAGTCCAGCATCCAGTCACCTTTTTTTACCACTAACTGTCCCGGCATGCGTTGCAGCCAAAGACTTGGTGAGATACCCATGGCTGTGCCGTGACCAATCCGATCGCCATCGTGAAGATCGAGAAGTTCCAGTGCGTCATACATGGTGCGCAGGCCGCTCAATAGGTGCGCAAAATCTTCTCCGACGTGGTAACTGCGGTGAGTGAGGCCGGCGTGCTCGCATGCCCGATAGCAGCTTGCAAAAACCTCGGGGGGAGCGTGCAATTCATTCGAAGCGGCATCAACACCACGCAGCCAAGTGCGCAACCTGGGCCAACGCTTAAGGGTTTCGAACAGTATGTTGGCGCTGTTTTCTAGCTCCTTACGTTGTATATAGAAGCGATAAGGCCCGGCCTTCTTGTTTGGTGTCCACGGTTTTTTGATGAAATGAGCAACCAGAGCCAGTCGATGGCAAGTCCGATCAAGGGGGGATCTACTTCGGAAGGCGTCTTCCAATTCTATAAGCAAAGGGCCGAGAGCCTTCGGCTCAAGGGCGGTGCTATCAATTTCTGGGGCGTGTCTCTTAAGATACAGCCAATATCCACCCAAAATCGCTTTCAATAGCTGGTAGTTTTTTCTTAGGGATGTTTTTGGAGCAAAGCGGCCTTCCAGGTAAGCAGTGCGGCTGGTACCCTCCTGCTTACCATGCATGGCCCAGAAGCGCGGAAGATAGTCGGCCTCAGCGGGCTCACGTAGCTCGGTATAAGTGAGCTTTTGGAACTGGTCAAAACCGAATTGCTCCTCACTTTGTACCAATAGGCGGTAATACTGGTTCTGCAGCAGTAGATAAGCGTGCAGCATGCGCTCGATGACTATGCTAGGTTCAGTTGCTAGGCGTTGCAGCAGCAACTGCAACCAACGTAATTCATCAACGGTGGAGGTATGCGAAGATAATTGCAGTTTGCCTTCAGTAGGGTCTGGAATTGGCTTTTGCTTGTCCTCGTCCCCAGCTAACTCTGAAAAGTCATATGGTAGCGATACGTTCGTACTGATGGCATCTGTTGCTGCTGCAATCAGCCACTTACGCAAACGGCCAGCAACCAAAAGCTGACAGTAAAGCTCTGCTGGAGAGAGGTCTGGACTAATGGCCCGGGCCAGTTCACGGATGCTAGCCGCATCGGCCTTGTTGCGATTATGCCATTTGACGCTGAAGTCTGCTGTGTCCTGTTTGGGAGTTCGCAGGGCGCGCAACCAGCAGTTTTCGGCGTGGGTGCTTCCGTTTAAATGAAGGTGGGTTTCGTGCAAGCCTTCGCGGGCAAGATAGTCCTCTACCAGTGGGTCATAGGGGCTGATCACGGGCAGGTTTTTGCTAGCCCAGGTTGGTTGGGTTTCCCATGGCCAGAGAGCTTCGCCCGGAGTGGCAAGCCATGTGTGAGCTTGAGCCTGTCGATGAGCTGCTGCTTGCAGGGGAATGCCAGAGATACGGCTCACAACGCTTTGTTGCCAAGCACCAAACTTCTGAGTCTTTACATGTAGCTTGCCATGCCTGGGCTCTAGAAATTCGTTGGCCATTGCCTCCAAGGCGCCGGGTAAAGGTCCGGACCGGTCCCTGTTTACTGGGTGTTGTGATAGCAGCTTCCAGCTATTCTCAAACACGTGGTCCGGTAAACGAGCAGCCCAAGGTAGATAGCCAAGATAGACTGCTTCTCGGAGGTCGCGTGGGCCTATTGGGGTATGGAAAGGTATATTTCGCACCAGTGCCAGCACCTTGTGACTAGACAACAAGGTAGTACCGATCTGGGCTAGGACAGAAGCAGATTGTTCGCGCATATCTGTGCTCAAGACTCGGTCGATCCTTCTCCTGCGGAGTTGGTGACATCATCACGATTAGTTATTGATGAGTTTAATTTGTTATCCCATTTCGTGCCTGCGATATAGGTCTTGTTGATCTGCATCCAGACTTCGTCAGGGCACAGCAAAGAAGTCACGTATTTCTTTAAATCATTAGAATGCGCTTGGACTAGTTTGCCCTCTGTGTCCATGGAGGGGCTATGGCAAGATAAAAGTTCACCCACGAGTTTTTCCGTATTGGTTGTTCCCTGCAGTAGTCCCAACAGCAATGGACAAGTTGCTATGAGGTAGGTGAGGGGTAACTCAGTGTGGGCATCCTTAATTCGCTTGAATTTATCAATGAAAACTTTGGCGGAAGTTTGAGGATTGGTACGGTCAAGGGCAGCACTGCTTGCAGTGATGTTGGCAACGCTACTCAGATGGTAATCCTGCTCTTCGATGAAGAAAGCATTAATGACACAGAGGGCAAACAACTCCATGAGACTGGCTGCACCCACCCCATTCGGGGAAACTTTAGGCCTATTGGTGTCGCACACTTTCTCTAAGCTAAAGTAAAGCCGTGTCCAAATCTTGCCCATCAACACTGCGGAGGGGTTGATGTGTTTGCGGATGGAGACAGTTTCGGTAAGCCAGTGATTAATTGCCTTTTCAAGCTCTGCGAGCTTTCCTGCATTTGTCTCGTTATCTTGCTCGCTGTCTTCCTCGTCCGCCGTCTCGCCTTCCCATTGCGGACGGGAAACAGTCAGCGGTGGATAAGGTTTGGGCAAGATGCTACGCACGGGATATTGGTTATTGTTATTCTGGTCTGGCTGCAGCGCAAGCAACCGTGCCATCAGGCCCAGGATGTTATAGATGGAGGCATACGTACGAGAGCCTGCACCCGATACATCGACCAGGCTTAGTGCAAATGCTGGAAGAGTCTTGCAGTCTTTGAGCACTTTGAGTGCAGTCTTATAACCCGAGTCGCTTTCCTTGGGAGTGTTGTCTGGCTTCCCCTTGTTGAGTCCAATGATGCCTGAATAAACAACGGGGCGCTTGGGATTGGCGCCGTAAGGTGCAGAGAAAATTGTTACGGCATGACGGGCCCAGTTGAGAGCATCTTCTTTGCGTCCGATTCCCATATATTGTTCGAATTGTCTACGAAGGGTTTGGCGGTCTTCACCGGTACGGAGATCTTTGCCTTTACGTAGCAACACATGGCCGTATAGAGCCACACTACCTGGGCCCGCCAGCATGTAGTCGATGAGCGCCGCTGGTTTTTCTGCGCATAGTCGAGTGGCATCGGCTGATAGGGCGGCGAAGCTGTTCTTGAGGTCGGCCTCACTAGGCTGAGGGCGGAGGTAGGCAGCGGTGTCAAAGTCGCCGTCGCGTACCGCTAGGTCGAACACTGCTTTGGTCAGTGCTGGCAGTTCATGGGCAGAAATTGCGTCTACATCAACGCCAAATTTGTATAGGCTGCCTAAAGCCATAGCACGCAGGCTTTCACTCAGGGCGTCAGACAGATTTGGGTTCCATGCATTGGATTGTTGGTCCGTTGCATCGTTCTGGGCGAGGTAAGGGGCGCATCGCGTCAGTACCTGCAAGACCGAGCGTAGCGGCTGTTTAAACAGAAATTCCCGATACAACTCTAGGTCACGGGGGTTTTTGATTCGTAAGCCTTTCCGGATTAGCTCATCAATCACCGCAGTGAGGTTTCTTTCGGATTGTTTATCCCATGTGTGGTAGCACAGTTGGTAAATGGCGGGATCTCGTGCCAGCAGGTTCCACAGAGGGCGCAACTGCAGGCGGCGATGCATGGGAAAAAGTTTGAGCAGGTATTGATCTTCCAGATGGTCGACCATCTTGTTGCGCTGATCTTTGCGCTCCTGCCCCTGATCATATTTTGCGTCCCCGAGATTCACATAAAAGTGATCTCGCACCATGAGGGAGTACAACTCGATATCACCGGTCACTAGGATCACGAGTCGCGGTGTATCTAGGTATTTGCGAATGCATTCGAGCACATTGCGCGCATGTTGAGCATTTGTGTCGGCATCGTCAAAGGCGAGAATCAGTGCATCGACGTTCAGAGCCCTACAGGTAGTATCGAGCAGAGTATGCAGGTGCTTACGTAGGTCTACACTATGACCGGCCCGTTCCAACCCCCATTCAAAAAACAACTCAGCGTCTAGGTCTTGCAACTGGTCGTGATTTCGGGCGAACAGGCTTAGACCACCAGCTAGCTTTTTGAAGCTCTCGCGAAAAGCTTTGCTGTTGCGCTCTCCATCTAGCGTGGATGATCGCTTGGCGTAGTCGCTCATTAACTCTTTGAGAGCTTTGAGTATGCTCAGGAGGATGATTTCACTACGCTCGATACGACTAGGGTCGATATATGAGAGGGGTTTGATCCTGAGTTCTGTTAGATCCTGCGGTAGAGCATGATAGGAACTTTGGAGGAAAGTAGATTTACCAGCACCGCGGGTGCCATCAATGAAATAGACTAAACCACTGCCATAGGGGTATTCGATAGCCTCGCGTGCTCGCAGCTCTTGGGTGATTTCTTGAGCAGCTTGGGCAAGGTCTGTAGTGATACGGTCTTTCAAGCTTCCATAACATGCATGTTGAACAAGTTGTAGCACATCGATTTTTGCGTTGTTGTCACTACGATCAAGATTGATGGTGATCGTTTTGGATTGTTCAATCATGTAAGTCTCAAAGAAAAACAGGAACGTGAATTAGTGGCAAGTCTACTTGCAATGCCATACGATTTCCACAGTACGATATCATTTTGCATCGCCCTTAGTTAGCTAGACGCTTCGATAGCTACTTCGTCTAAAAGAAGTAGCCATTGTTCTTCAGTGGTTGGTAAGTCCGCTTCGGTCGAACTGTTGTCCCTGATTAACCTCATCAAGCGACTGCTCACACCCTGTAACCTGCCGTTGAACATCTGACGGTTCGACCGGCTGCAGTGGGTTGGGAGTGTGAGTTCGCCCGACAGAAAAGCTGCCGTTCTGGGGGATTTGCCGGTGAAGGGCCGCTTACCGGCGCATCGATGACTGATTCAGCCAACAGGAACAATGGTCGCAAAGGCTGAGAAGCAGGCTTATACGAATGTTCCAGCAAGCAGTTACTTCCGATCACACCATGAAAAAGGCCCTGTAATGACAGGGCCTTCTCTTCGAGAAAAACAAGATTTCATGCTTTGACTATCGGAAATTGCAAACTTTGGCTACAAAATTTCAACCTTTCCGATTTCTGACACTATTTAATCCCAGCTCAGCGCGCCGCCAGTCTGGTACTCGGTCACCCGGGTCTCGAAGAAGTTTTTCTCTTTCTTCAGGTCGATCATCTCGCTCATCCACGGGAACGGGTTTTCCTCGTTGGGGAAGA
>JAIXTB010000143.1 GCA_027484385.1 Neisseriaceae bacterium
GACATGGCCGGCCTGATTGCCGGTGCCAAGTTCCGTGGCGAGTTTGAAGAGCGCCTGAAAGCGGTACTCAATGATGTGGCCAAGGACGAAGGCAGCATCATTCTGTTCATCGACGAAATCCACACCATGGTGGGCGCCGGCAAAGCCGAAGGCGCCATGGACGCCGGCAATATGCTGAAGCCGGCGCTGGCGCGCGGCGAGCTGCACTGCCTGGGTGCCACCACACTGGACGAGTACCGCAAGTACATCGAAAAAGACGCCGCGCTGGAGCGCCGTTTCCAGAAAGTGCTGGTAGACGAGCCTAGCGTGGAAGACACCATTGCCATCCTGCGCGGCTTGCAAGAAAAGTACGAAATCCATCACGGTGTAGACATCACCGACCCGGCCATCGTGGCCGCCGCCGAGCTGAGCCAGCGCTACATCACCGACCGCTTCCTGCCGGACAAGGCCATCGACCTGATTGACGAGGCCGCCGCCAAGATCAAGATGGAGCTGGATTCCAAGCCGGAAGAAATGGACAAACTGGATCGCCGCCTGATCCAGCTCAAGATCGAGCGCGAGGCCGTGAAGCGCGAAAGCGACGAAGCTTCCAGAAAGCGCCTGCAGCTGATCGAGGAGGAAATCGACAGCCTGTCGCGCGACTACGCTGACCTGGAAGAAATCTGGAAGGCCGAAAAAGCCAGCCAGCAGGGTAGCCAGGCCATCAAGGAAGAAATCGAGCAGGTAAAGCTGGAAATCGAAGAGCTGAAGCGCCGTGGCGACTGGCAAGCACTGGCCGAGCTGCAGTACGGCAAGCTGCCGCAGCTGGAAGGGCGGCTGAAAGACGCCGAGGCCGCCGATACCGGCGAGACCAAACCCAACCGCCTGCTGCGCACCCAGGTCGGTGCCGAGGAAATTGCCGAGGTGGTATCGCGCATGACCGGTATTCCAGTGAGCAAGATGCTTACCGGCGAGCGTGAAAAGCTGCTGCAGATGGAAAGCGCGCTGCACCAGCGCGTGGTAGGGCAGAACGAGGCGGTAACCGCCGTGGCCGACGCCATTCGCCGTTCGCGCTCCGGCCTGGCCGACCCCAACCGCCCGTACGGTTCTTTCTTGTTCCTGGGCCCCACCGGCGTGGGCAAGACCGAGCTGTGCAAAGCCCTGGCGGGCTTCATGTTTGATAGCGAAGAGCACCTGATTCGCATCGATATGTCCGAGTACATGGAAAAACACTCGGTATCCCGCCTGATCGGTGCGCCGCCTGGCTATGTGGGTTACGAGGAGGGCGGCATGCTCACCGAGCAGGTACGCCGCAAACCGTACAGCGTGATTCTGCTGGATGAGGTGGAAAAAGCGCACCCGGACGTGTTCAACGTGCTGCTGCAGGTGCTGGACGATGGCCGCCTGACCGATGGCCAGGGCCGTACCGTGGACTTCAAGAACACGGTGATCGTGATGACGTCCAATATGGGCAGCCAGCACATCCAGAACATGGCCGATAGCGACTATCAGGTGATCAAGCTGGCGGTGATGGCCGAGGTGAAATCGCACTTCCGCCCCGAGTTTGTGAACCGCATCGACGAGCTGGTGGTATTCCACGCGCTGGGTGAGGCGCAGATCAAGTCGATTGCTCGTATTCAGCTGAAGCGGCTGGAAGCACGCCTAGCCAAGCTGGATATCAGCCTGCAGGTGGGCGACGACGCGCTGGCGTTGATTGCCGAAGCCGGCTTCGACCCGGTATACGGTGCGCGGCCGCTGAAACGCGCCATCCAGAGCGAGATCGAAAACCCGCTGGCCAAGGCGATTCTGGCTGGCAAGTACCCGCCCAAGTCTACCGTGATGGTCGAGGTGGCCGGTGGCGGGCTGCGCTTTGCCTGATCGCCGTAGCGTCGGGTACGCGGCCTGAATGGATTGCGGCCAACCTGCTAGTCAGGTTGGCCGTTTTTCATACGCCAGCCCTGTGCCGATGGTTTTGTCGAAAAGGAACCTCGACGACCGTACGGTGGTCATAAAAATACATTGTACTGATGCGCTGCCACATCCGGCTTGCCAGCCGGGCGGCTCCGCGTCAGTCTGGGCACTGTAGCCGCCGCAGGCTGCGCTGACCCACCAGCATAACGACAACCGTTTCAGGAAGGTGCATGGATCAACTTTTGCAAACCCTGGCGCAGCGCCAGAGCCCCGACAGCGCGGTCGCCCCGCTAGCCAGCCTGCTGGCCACGCTGCGCCCCGACGACGCCGGCGATTTTGTCCAGGCCACCAGCAACCTGCGCGCGCTGACCTATCTGCTTAGCCGCCACCCCGATTACCGCGACGGCCTGCGCCGTGCCATTCTCGACCTGCTGGCCACCACTCGCCAGGTGCAGCTGTATACCGATACCGGGCTGTTATCCAACGAGCCGTTCTCTGCCGCCATCAAGCGCCGTATTGGCGAGCGCCTGCTGCCGCCGGCCCGTTCTTCCCACCACCTGGCCGACCAGTTCGGCCTGATTTTCAGCCACCCGGAAGACTACCGCTGGGTAGGCGCCGTGGCGCAGGATGTATGGCTGGAGCTGTGGCAGGCGCTGGCCTGGGGCGAGCTGCCGGCCGCTGCGGCCAACCCGGTGCGCCAGCAGCTGCTGGAGGCAGTGCAGGTGCTGACCGCGCGCATTACCGCTATCGGGCTGGAACCGGAGCTGGTGCGTGTTTACCCCGACATCGAGCGCTTCGAGTCGCCGTTTCTGCACCTGGCTTCCGAAGCCATGCGCTATGTGGAATCGGCCCGTCAGGCCATGGTAGACCCGGCCTGCCAGCCGGAAGACGAAAAGCACATGCTGGTACTGCTGGAGCAGTGCGAGCAGCTGATTGCCCGCCTGCGCAAGGTCGCGCACGAGCGTGGTGTGTCAGTTAGCCTGACTTACCACCTGATACGCCTTGGCCAGCATATTGGCCGCTTGCGCACCCTGCTGGCCTTGCTGGATACCGACAGCAGCCCGGCGGCCAACGGCACGCTGTTTACCCTGCTGGTAGAGCTGGTACGTGCTGAAAACCGCCGCTTCAGCGTGCGTGACGTGTTTACCAGCAATACCGAAATGCTGGCGCGCCAGGTCACCGAACACGCTGGCCGCCACGGCGAGCACTACATTGCCGAAGACCGCAAACAGTGGAAAGACATGGCCAGTGCTGCCATCGGTGCTGGTGTGATTGTGGGCTTTATGGCACTGATCAAGTTGCTGCTGGCCAAGATGCATCTGCCGCTGGTCTGGGAAGCGCTGGCCTTTGGCCTGAACTACGCGCTGGGTTTCATGCTGGTGCATGTGCTGCACTTCACCATCGCTACCAAGCAGCCTGCCATGACGGCCGCGCGCATTGCCGCAGTGATCCACGAGTCGGGCGGCAAGCCCGATATGCCTCAGCTGGCCGAGCTGGTAGCCAAGGTAATGCGCACGCAGTTTGTCGCCATTCTGGGGAATGTGCTGGCGGCCATACCGGTAGCCTGGCTGATTGCGGTGAGCTGGCAGGCGTTTACCGGTGCGCCGGTCGTCAATACCGACAAGGCGGCGCACCTGCTGGCCGACCTGAACCCGGTGCACAGCCTGGCCATCTTCCACGCCGCCATTGCCGGGGTGTACCTGTTTCTGGCCGGGCTGATCGCCGGCTACTACGACAACCTGGCCATCTATCGCCAGATTCCGCAAAGGTTGGCCGCACTGCCGTGGCTGAACCGCCTGCTGGGCGAGGCGCGCACGCGGCGTCTGGCGCATTATGTGGAACACAACCTGGGTGGCCTGGCCGGCAATTTTTACTTTGGCCTGTTCCTGGGGGTAACCGGTACCATCGGCTTCCTGCTGGGCTTGCCGCTGGATATCCGCCACATTACGTTCTCGTCGGCGTACCTGTCGTATGCGGCGGTGACCTACGACTACCTGATACCGCTGCCGCTGGTGTTGTGGTCGGTAGGCGGCGTGATGCTGATCGGCATGACCAACCTGCTGGTGAGCTTTACCCTGGCGCTATGGGTGGCGCTACGCTCGCGCAAGCTCAAGGGCACCGACGCGCTGCCGCTGTTGCCGGCGCTGGCGCGGCGCTTCTGGCAGAAGCCGAAAGACTTTTTCATCCCCCCCAAAGACGCGCTGCAGGACACGTCCGCCAGTTAAGCGGCTACGCCTGTCTGCCACGCCCTCTGTCGCTTGTCGGCCGGGGGCGTTTTTCTTGCGACGCCTGCCGGGGTGTTCAGCGCGGTGGGTATGGCGTTGGGGGGCTGCACGTGGGCTAGGCCTTGCTGGGCCTGGCGTCGTTGCGTTAGCGCGGTGGCGGGCAGGCGTAGCCAAGAAAAACCCGCCTGGGTGGCGGGCATAACTCCGGGTACGGAGAGGAGAAACATGCAGCGGGAGATGTTTGATTTATAGAACCCTATGCAATAAACGCCATGCCCGATATTGAATTCTGTGTTCTCCCCTCTGGCACGCATCACGTCATGCCATGGCAGCTGCTACCACAGGCTAGGGGAACGTGCCTGTCGTGCGTCTTTTGTTGCGGATATGGGCGGCGTAGGCCTCGGTGTTGCTGGTGGCGACCTGCCGTGCCAGGGCATTGTGTTGCCAGATCAGTGCGTAGCTGCCGGCCAGCTGCTTTTGCAGGGTGACGGTATAGGCGCCTTGCGGCCAACTATAGGCCGAAGCCTGGCTGCTGCTGTGCCCGGCAGCTTGGCCATAGCGGCGGGTCAGGTCCTGATAGGTCGGGTCGGTGGGAGTGCCTGGTGGGTAGTCGAAGCGTATCTGGTAGAGCGTTTCGTCCAGAAATGCCATTTGCAGGTGTGCGGTGCCACTATCGGGCATGCCTTCCACGTGCATGACGATCACCCGTTTGTTGGGGATGTTTTCCGGCGTGATGGCCAGAAAAGCGTCTTGCGCATTGCCATAAAACTCGCCTGTTATACGCGCTTGCTGTGCCTGTACCACTTGCTGTACCTGCTCTCGCGTGTGGTTGCCAGGCAGGAGCCCGAATAGCGGCAAGCTGGTTTGCGCCAGACACGGCAGGGTCGGGCAGAGCAGGGTGAGCCAGAAGGCAAATCTGATCGTCGGCATGGTAGCGGGGTTGCCTTGGGGTTGCATGCCGGCAGTATACAAGGGTCACGGTGGTTTTTTGCTGCAACGCACCGGGAGGGATCGCTGACTATGCAATAGGTATTGCTTTCGAACTGTTGCACGTCATAGTGGTGTTTGCTTGAAAAATAGCCATGTCATTGGCTTGCTTATGTATTTCATTGTGGCACGCCGGCGACAAAACCGGGCTGTTTGAGCGGCAGCGCTGTGCACCGGGTCGGTGGCCCGGGGCACAGCGGGGGCAGTGAGGCGGTCAGGGCAGGGTAACGTAATGCTGCTTGGCACGAATATAGGCGGCGTAGGTTTCCGTGTTCGAGGTGCGCACTTTGCGCGCCAGCTGGGTGTGCTCCAGCTGCAAGACAAGCTGGCCGTTGATCTGCGCCATCAGCGTCAGCCAGACATCCCCCCTGTGCCAGCTGGCGTGCTGCTGGCTACTGCTGCTGGATGGCGAGTCTGGCGGGCCGTAGCTGGCGGCCAGCTTCTCCTGGGCCTGCTGGAAGGTGACACCGCTGCGATAGGTCGCGCTAATGCGGTAAAGCAGGTCATCAAAGAAGGCAAAACGTGCGCTTTCCAGCTCTGGCATGGGTAGCGAGCGGATGTCGGCAATCACTACACGCAGGTTGGCCAGGGTTTGTTCGCCGCTTTGCGGGTAGTGTTCCAGCGCATTGCCATGAAACAGGCTGTAAACCGTGGCTTGTTTTTGTTGCCACAGCGCTTCGGCCTGGCCGCGTCGGGTTTCGCCCGCGACCAGCCCCATGAAAGCCAGTTTGCTGGCGACCGGCTTGGTGCTGGCAGGGGCGAGTGCAGAGGAGGGGGTGGCCATGGCGGGCAGGCAGGTTAAAAGCATGAATAAAGTCAAAGCGTAACGCATGGTAGTCCCGTACAAGTTGCAGGTGATAGGCAGGTAGCGCCAAACCATGGTTGCCGAGACCTAAAATGGCGATAAAAAAAATCTAACTATCCGAAAAAATCATTCAATTGGATTTGGCTATTGGAGTGCGGCATGATTGCACCTGTCGACAACGACACCACTGCAACCAAGGAGCCCGACATGTCCATCATCAATAGCCAGATCAAACCGTTTGCCAGCAAAGCCTTCCACAATGGCCAGTTCATCGACGTCACCGACCAGACGCTGCTGGGCAAATGGTCCGTAGTGTTCTTCTACCCGGCCGACTTCACCTTTGTGTGCCCGACCGAGCTGGGCGACCTGGCTGACCTGTACCCGGAATTCCAGAAGCTGGGCGTGGAAATCTACTCGGTATCCACCGACACCCACTTCACCCACAAGGCGTGGCACGACACGTCCGACACCATCAAGAAGATCCAGTACCCGATGCTGGCTGACCCGACTCACCTGATCTCCCGCAACTTTGGCGTGCTGATCGAAGAAGCCGGCCTGGCCGACCGCGGTACCTTCGTGATCGACCCGGAAGGCAAGATCCAGATCGTGGAAATCAACGCCGGTGGCGTGGGCCGTGATGCAGCCGAGCTGCTGCGCAAAGTGAAAGCCGCCCAGTACGTAGCCGCCCACCCGGGTGAAGTGTGCCCGGCCAAATGGCAAGAAGGCGATGCCACTCTGGCTCCGTCGCTGGATCTGGTAGGCAAGATCTGATTTACCGCCAGGCTGCAGCCCCCGGCTGACAGCACGGCACCTTGACGAGGTTGGCCGGCCTCTCCCGGCTAACCTCATCTCCACCCGACATTCATTGCCGGGTGCCCCGGAAAGCGCCCTTGCGGCCAACTGCGAAGCCGCTTTCCCGGGTACCCGTTACCAAGGAGCACACCATGCTGGACAACAATATCAAGACCCAACTGCAAGCTTATCTGGCCAACCTGCAACACCCTATCGAGCTGGTTGCCAGCCTGGGTAGCGGTGCCAAAGACGAAGAAGTACGCGGCCTGCTGGCCGACATCGCCAGCCTGTCCGACAAGGTCGCCGCCCGCTTCGACGGCCAGGACGCCCGTAAACCCTCGTTCACCATTGCCCGCCCCGGCGACGCCGCCCCGCGCGTACAGTTTGCCGGCGTGCCGATGGGCCACGAGTTCACCTCGCTGGTGCTGGCGCTGCTGCAGGTAGGCGGCCACCCGTCCAAGGCGGGCCAGGAGCTGATCCAGCAGGTAAAAGACCTGCAGGGCGAGTTCACCTTTGAAACCTATATCTCGCTGTCGTGCCAGAACTGCCCGGACGTGGTGCAGGCGCTGAACCTGATGGCCGTGCTGAACCCCGCCATCCGCCACACCATGGTGGACGGCGCGCTGTTTCAGGCCGAGGTTGCCGACCGCCAGATCATGTCGGTACCTACCGTGTACCTGAACGGCCAAGTATTCGGCCAGGGCCGTATGGGGCTGGAAGAAATCGTGGCCAAGCTCGACACCGGTGCCGCCGCCCGCGACGCCGAGAAGCTGGCACAGAAAGAGGCGTTTGACGTGCTGGTAGTTTTTTTTTTTCATGATGCGGCGACCACCGACATCTACACCGCCCGAAAA
>JAIXTB010000117.1 GCA_027484385.1 Neisseriaceae bacterium
ATGAAGCCCGGCCAGTTGGTACCAAACTGAAAGCTCATGGTAATGCCGGACACCACGCCCAGCGCAAAGGTCAGCGCGAAGATCTTCACCCAGAAGCCATAGGCGTCCATCCAGGCTTCGTCGCCGCTACGATTAAAGCGCGCCTTGAAGTACAGCAGCACCCAACCCATGGCGATGCTGATGGTGGGGAACAGGATATGAAAAGTAATGTTGGCCGCAAACTGGATGCGCGCCAGTATCACCGGGTCCAGGCTGTCCATGGCTAATCCTCCTTGCCACTGTCACGGCCGGCCAGCCGGCCCAGGCTCTGGGTAAACTGCAGCACCTTGCCTACCTGGCTACCCAGCTTCATCAGTTTTTCCAGTGTTTCCACATCCATGTCGCGGATGTCGGCAAACCACTTGGTCACCAGCTCGATCAGCTGGTACATCTCGTTCATGCGCGCCTGCGCGTGGCGCTCGGCCTCGCCGGCTGGCGTTTCCATGATGGCGCCGCGCAGCATGGTCAGCGTGGGCTCGACTTCTCGCTTCTGGCGCTCTTCCGCCAGGGTCTTGAAGATGGCCCACACGTCTTCCGGCGTGCTGAAGTACTCGCGGCGGTCACCCGGCAGGTGTTGCAGTTTGACCAGCCGCCAGGCCTGCAGTTCTTTCAGCGCCATGCTGGTATTGGAGCGCGAACAGCCAATGGCTTCCACGATATCGTCGGCGTTCAGCGGGCGGTCGGAAACATAGAGCAGGGCGTAAATCTGCCCGACGGTGCGGTTGATGCCCCAGTGGCTGCCCATCTCGCCAAAGTGCAGCACAAAGGATTGAATCAGGGGTGGCAGGTTCATGTGTGTGGCCTTTTCGAATTTTCAGTATTTTCTGAAACTTTGATATGGATCATAGTTTCAGAAAATAGGCCTTGTCAATGCGCACCTGCCAAGATAGACACCACACAAACAATGTTGCTTTATCAAACGCTTGCAGTTGGACGATACTGATATGTATCGACACTCATCACCGTCCTTATGCCCACCCCGCCCTCGATACGCCATGCCCTGCTAGAAGACACCGCCGCCGCACTGGGTAAAGACTACCTGCAGCAGCTGGTCAACAGCTTGGCTCAACACAGCGGTGCCCAGCTGGTTTTTATCAGCCGACCGCTGCCGTTGCCGCTGCGGCATGTGGAGGTGATGGTAGCCAACCGTAGCCAGCACCCTGGGCGCTACCCACTGGCGGGCACCCCGTGCGAGCAGGTGATCCACCAGCAACAGGCCACCATGTGCCATTGCGGGGTCAATCAGGACTTTTCAGCCGAGCAAGACACCGCCTGGCAAAGCTATGCCGGCTGGCCGCTGGTGGACAAGCATGGGCACTGTCTGGGACACCTGGCGCTGTTTGACGAGCGGGCACATGCCTTGCCGGACACCCTGCTGCAGGATATTGCCCCCTTCGTTACCCGTGCCGCGGCCGAGTTGCAAAGGCTGGAGCACGAGCGCATCAGTAGCGCGCGGGCCAGCTGGGACGCGCTGCACTCGCACTTTCTGCGCCAGTACATACAAGGCCAGCCTCTGCCGGCCCTGCTGGGCGACATGGTGGAGCACATCGAGCAAGCCCTGCCCGGCTGGCTGTGTACCATCTTGCAGGTGGACGCCACGCAACGGCTGCGCCCGTTGGTGGGCCCCTCGCTGCCCCCCGCCTATACCGCGCTGATAGATGGCCTGGCTATCGGCCCCATGGTCGGCAGCTGTGGGGCCGCGGCGTGGCACCGCAAACGGCTGGTGGCGGAAGACCTGCAGCAGCACCCGAACTGGGCCCCCTATCGCGAGGTAGCACGGCAGTTTGCGCTGGGTAGCTGCTGGTCCGAACCCATCATCGATAGCAAAGGCAAAGTACACGGCACCTTTGCCGTGTATCACCACGCCCCCAGCGCGCCCACGCTGGAAGCCATTACCGTGATTGAAGACACCGCCCGCCTGCTGGCGGTGCTGATGGAAAACGATGCTAACCGCCAGGCGCTGGATAGCCGCACGCAGTGGTACCAGGCTATCTTGCAGAACGCGGCAGACGCGCTGTCCATCATCGACATGGATGGCCGCGTGCTGGAAGCCAGTGATTCGCTGTGCAAGCTGCTGGGCTATAGCCAGGCCGAGATCCGTCAGCTGCACCTGTGGGACATGGTGTCGCACCGCAGCGAGGCCGAGCTGCGCCAGCAGCTGGCTCATACTGGCGACACCCCGGAAACCTTCGACAGCCAGAACCGCACCCAAGATGGCCAGATCATCGATGTAGAAGTCAGCGTGCGGCGCCTGGTGCTGGACGGCCAGCCAGTGATCTGGGGCTCTGCCCGCGATATCAGCCTGCGCAAGCAGCAGGAACGCCTGCTGCGCGAACAGGCCACCATCGACTCGCTCACCGGCCTGTACAACCGCCCCACCCTGCTGGCTCAGCTGGAGGCGCTGCTGGCCAGCCAGGCCCACACCACCCTGGCCCTGCTGATGCTGGACCTGGATCACTTCAAACAGGTCAACGACCACTACGGCCACGCCTGCGGCGACGCGACCCTGGCCCATATTGCCAACCAGATGCGGCAACTGCTGGGCCCGGAGGGCTGTGCCGGCCGCCTGGGCGGCGAAGAGTTCTGCGTGCTGTTACCCGGCAGCACGGCAGCAGCTGCCACCCGTTACAGCCAACAGCTGCTGGCCACCATTGCCGGGCAACCCTTGCACTTTGCCGGGCACACCATCCACCTCACCGCCTCGCTCGGTCTGAGCCTGTACCAGCTTGGCGACGACAGCCGCAGCCTGCTGGCCCGCGCCGACATGGCGCTGTACCAGGC
>JAIXTB010000034.1 GCA_027484385.1 Neisseriaceae bacterium
GGAACACCATGTGCTCCACCATATGGGCTACGCCGGACTGGCTGTCGTCCTCTTCCAGCGAACCGGCGTGCACCAGCAGCTGGATGGCCAGCGTCTGGGCAGGCTGCCTTGCTGGGACAATAAAGTAGCGCAAGCCGTTGGGCAGGGTGCCACGGTGGATGGCCGGGTCCCAGCGGAAGGGTTCCGCCGTAGCGGGTGCGGCATGGGCCGGCAGTAGCGCCGCCATGCCGCAGGCGGCCAGCAGGCAGAGCCAGCGGGCCAGGGTAACAAGATGAATCACGACAAACCTCTAGCAGATGTCAGGCGGGTGGCATGCGGCGATGCCACCCGCCCGGGGGTCAGAACTGGTAACCCAGCTCCAGGGTGAAGGTACGGCCACGCTCGTAGGTGGCGTAGCTGTCGCTGACGCTGAGCATGTTCTTGCGGTTGGTCAGGTTCTCGATGCTGAGCTTGACCTGGGCGCGCTGGTCGCCGCTGATGCGCGGGTTCCAGGCAATGACGGTGTCCAGCGTCAGCGAGCGCGGCAGCGCGGTCTTGCGCCACACGTCCACGGTGCTGCCTTCGTAGGTGGTGGTACCGTCCTGCAGCATCTGCTGGTAACCGTCGCGGATGCGCAGCAGGTTGCTGATGCTGAGGCTGTAGGCCGGCAGCGAGGTGATGGCCCCCAGGCGCAGTGTCCACGGCCGGTTGTAGTTATCGGCCGGCATATCGCTGTAACGCATGAACTGGCCGTCGTACTGGATGATCTCGTCGGCGGCCTTGTCGCTGCTGTAGGTATCGGCGTAGCTGGAATAGTTGCTCTTCACGTCGCTGTTGTTAAACGCCAGCCAGAAGCTGGTGCGGCTGTTACCCAGCCGCCACGGGGTGCGGCCGCTCCAGCTCAACGTGAAGTCACGGGTCTGGCTGCCACCCTGGTTGGTGTACACGTAGCACTGGTTGGACGCGCACTCGGTCTGCCCGGTGATCAGGCGTTTGACGATCTGTTGCTTGCCGTCGCGGCGGGTCAGGCGCAGGTCGAACAGGCCGCCAGCCCAATCCGGCTCCCAGCTGGCGCCCACGGTCACTTCGTCGTCGTAGGGGCTGTCGATATCAGACAAGCGGTTGGCCGCTTTAGACTGCACCGGGTCGCTCCACACCAGCGAGCTGGTCGTGCGGGTCTGGGTGTACTGCAGGGTGCGGATCTTGTCTTGCAACGCGTAAGCCAGCAGCGAGCGGCCGTAGTAGCGGTTGGCACCGGCGTTCAGCGACAGACCGGTGGCGGCCTGCCAGGTCAGGCTGCTGCGCGGTGCCAGGTTGAGGTCGCGGGTAAGCGTGTCGTGGTCGGCACGCAGGCCCAGGCGCAGCTGCCAGTCTTGCCAGCGCATCAGGTCGTCGACATACGCCGCACTGCTGAGCGCTTCCATTTCGGCACCGCCCGCCTGGTAGGTAATCAGGCGGCGGAAATACTGGCCGCGACCCTGCGCCAGCGTGGCGGTAGCAGAGCAGCCTTCGGTATCCACGCTGCCATCGGCGTACTGGCACGACGCCATGGCGCCGCTGGTGGGCAAGCTGGCCGGCGTGAGCCAGTAGCGGGTGGTGCTCAGCCGCGCATACTCGGCGGTCTGGTGCTTGAGGTCGATACCGGTGCCGATCTTGTGCGACAGGCTGCCATCACCGGCCAGCTCGAACGATGCGGCCAACTTGTAGTTCACGGTGCGCAGTGTCTGGTCCACGTCGCCCCACGCCCCTTCCAGGCTGGTGGGGTTGCTTTCACTGGCATCGCCCCAGTTTTTGGCAGTGGACCAGCGCCAGGCACGGTAGTAGTCCACGTCGCTGCGGCGCGACTGCTCGTTCTGCATCAGCGACAGCTGCTGGTTGAGCGTCACGCTGCCCAGCTCGGACACCAGGCGGCCGGACAGCGCGGTACCGCCGCTACGGATCTGGTAGTCGCTGTCCTTGGCATCGGCGATAAAGTAGCCATTCTCGGCCGGCGCGTAGCTAAAGGTGATATCGCCGCTGTGCGGGCTATCTTTGGGCGACCAGTCAGCCTTGATGGCCAGCGCGTCCATGCGCCGGGTCTGGGTGACTTCCTGGCTCACCACGGTGCTGTCGTTATCGGTTTTGAAACGCTTGAGCGGAATCTCGGACTCTCGCCGCACGGCCGACACCACCACGCCCCAGTCTTCACTCGGGCGGGCTTCCACGTTGGCCTTGTACGTCCACTTGCGGTAGCGCGGCTGGTTGTCGGCATCGGACGACTTTTCAAACGCGCTTTGGCGATTGGGGTCGATGATCTGCTCGCTCCACGACGACGAGGTGTAGCCGATGCTGACACTGCCACCCAGCGTCTTGCGCGCACGGCACAGCTCGGCCTCCACCACACCGCCGGTAAAGCGGCCGTATTCGGCAGGCACGTTGTTATCCAGCACGCGGGCATTACACAGCTGGCTGCTGTCGTAGGCCAGCGCCTGCGCCTGGCCGGGGATGTATTCGGGGTTGGTGGTAACAATCTTGTTACCCGGGTCCAGGTCATTGGCAATGGACAGGCCGTCTACCAGCATCTCGTTCTGGTACGGTTTGGCACCATGAATGCTGATTTCAGCGGGGCTGATTTCGCCGCCAGTGGCCGACGACAGCTGCGCTTCGTCAAACTGGATATTGGGGTTGATGCGCAGCTGGCTGGTGAGGTCACCGTTGGCCGCAGGCAGCAGCTGCAGCATTTGCTGATCCAGCTTTTCCGGCGTACGCAGCAAGGGCGCGGTCACCACCACCGGGGCCAGTGTGGTGGGCTCCCCTGCCGCGCTGCTGGCCGGGCGCATGACCAGCTGGTAGCGCTGCCCGGCGATAGGCTCGGCGCGGTAAGGGGTGGCGGCCAGCAAGCGGGCAAAGCCCTCGGCCACGGTAAACTGGCCGCTCAGCGCCGGGCTCTGGCGCCCGGCCAGCCATTGCGCATCAAACGCCAGAATCACGCCCACATCGGCGGCGTAGCGCGCCAGCGTGGTGGCCAGCTGGCCGGCTGGCAGCTGTACCGTATGGCGGGTAACCGCCGTGCCGACGGTATCGGCCCAGGCCGGGGCCGGGGCCAGCACGGCCAGCACAGTGAGTGCAGACAGGCCAAAACTGAGCTGGCGCAAAGCCTGGCTCAGTGGTGTGAGGCGGGGATGTGCGTGGGATGCAGTCGTGTTCTTCATGGGCTCACCAGCAAATGAGAATCAGTTGTTGTGCTGGTAGGCCGAATGGCGGCCGCGAAAAAGACACCCCCAGCGCAAAAAAATTTTCACGGCGTGCCGGGTGGGCCTCAACGCAGCGTCAGCAGTGTCCACAGGGGGCCACGCCGCACGATCTTCACCGGCAAGGTGGCGGTGATGGCCTGCAGCGAGGCTTGCGGGTTGTCTTCGGAAAACGCGCCGGACACCGGCAGGGCCGCTGCCTGCGGGTCGCACAGCAAGGCACCGGGATAATGCGGTGCCAGCCGTTTGACCACGTCACCCAGGCGCGCATTGACCACCACGATGCGGCCGCTAACCCAGTCTGGCGTAGCGGGGTCCAGCGGCTGCGGCAGTCGCCTGGCCTCTTCACCCAGCTCGCCGTGCTCGCCAGCCTGCAGGACCAGCCCTGCCCCGCCCGACCACGGCTGCAGGTGCACGGCATGCGCCTGCACCGCCACGGCGGTGTGGCCATCTGCTAGCGCCACGGTAAAGCGCGTGCCTAGCGCGGTAATGTGGCCGTGCCGGGTTTCTACCTGCAGCGGTCGATACGGCGTGTGATGGTCGCTGGCGGTGGCGATGGCTACTTCGCCTGCCAGCAGGCGGATCAGGCGCCGCTGCGTGTCGTAGCTCACCTGTACGCGTGCGCCGGCGCGCAGCACCAGCTGGCTGCCGTCGGCCAATGTCACGTGCTGGCGGCGCGCATCGGCATGAAAAGACTGCGGTACAGCGCCGTGCTGCAGGCGCAGCCAGCCCTGCCAGCCGGCACCCAGACAGCCCAGCAGCAGTACGCACTGGCGCAGCGTGCGGCGCCGCCCCTGTTGTTGCTGTAATAGCTGCTGGCCGATACCGCTGGGCAAGGGCTGCAGGCGGTGGGTAAGCGCAGCCAGCTGCTGCCAGGCTTGTTCGTGCAATGGGTTGGCCGCACGCCATTGCTGCCAGGCAGCACGGTCGCTATCGCTAGCTTCGCCAGCGCTGAACAGCACGTGCCACTCTGCCGCTTGTTGCAAGATTGCCGGGGTCAGTGTGGCCATGGTCAGCCCTGCGCCAGTTGATAGGCCAGGCAATGGGTAAGTGCCTTGACCATGTATTTCTTGACGCTGCTTACCGAGACCCCCAGCGTACTGGCTATGTCGGGGTAGCTCATGCCATCCAGCTGCGCCAGCAGGAAGGCTTGCCGGGGGCGGCTACCCAAGCCTGCCAGCATGGCATCCACCTGCAGCAGCGTTTCGATCACCAGCGCCTGCTGCTCGGGCGACGGCGCCTGTGCTTCGGGCTGGCTAGCCAGTGCTTCCAGATAAGCGCGCTCCAGATCCTGGCGGCGAAACAGGTCCACCATCAGCCCGCGCGCAATGGTCACCAGAAACGGGCGCGGTGCTTGCAACGGGGGGAGCAACTGCTTTTGCAGCACGCGCACAAACGTATCCTGCGCCAGGTCGGCCGCGTGCTGCTGGCTGGGCCCCAGCTTGCCACGCAGCCAGCCTTCCAGCCAGCTGTGATGCTGACGATAAAGCGAATCAACGCTATGGGCGTCGTTCGGAGCCAGGGGGGCAGGAAGGGGCATGGCGCGCTTCAGCATATTTGATAATAATTATCATCTACAAAACAAAAGCAGGCTGTCAACTGCGGGCGTTCCACGCAGTACTGACATCTCGCCTGTACAGCCGCCAGGCTGATCACCAGGCAGGTACCGACTCCGCCACAGCGGGGCCGGTGGCCCTGGCTAGCGGCTTACAGGCTGCTACGGTTAGCGATCGCCTGCATGAAGGTACCGTGCGGGCGGATAGGCAGATAGCGCTGGTAGAAGCCCAGATACGTGGCCAGCGGATTGAGGTCGCGGAACAGGTCCGGGTACAGCGTCTTGGCCACATACTGCAGCAGGGCTGCGTCCATGACGCTGCGGGTGGCACCGTGGTACACCGCGTAAACACGCTGGTTTTTCACGGCTGGCAGCTCGGACCAGCCGGCACGCTGGGTAAAGCCTTTCAGGCGCTGCTGCACGGTAGCCGCGGGAATATCCTGGCCAATCTGCATGGCAGCCGGGCTGACCACGCTCTCGTAACCGGCTATCAGGATGACCTCCGGCTTGCTGGCCATCAGCTGCTCTGGATGGATGGTGCCCCAGTCTTTGACAAAGGGCTGGGCAATATTGTCCCCCCCAGCCAGCTGTGCCATGGCACCCCACATGTTCTTGCCGTAGGTGTAGCTGTACTCGGCCGGGCCTTTGTCACCCAGCTCGATATAGATACGCGGCTGCGGGCGCTTGGCCTTCGCCACGCGCTGCGTGATGGTATCGACTACCTGGCGGTAATCGCTGGCAATGCGCTGCGCGCGGGCTGTCTCGCCGGTGACTTCCCCCAGAATGCGGGTGCTGTCCAGATGGCGTTCCAGCGTCTGCGCGTTGTAATCCACCACCACCACCGGAATGCGTGCCGCGTCCAGGCGCGCCACCTCGGCGCCCAGTGCCTTGTACTGCCAGTCCGCCAGCACCACCACATCCGGTTTGGCGGCCATCACTTTTTCGATGGAAAAGGTCTGGTCTTGCACATTGCCTACATCTGGCACCTTGGCCAGCTGCGGCTTGCTGGCCACGTACATGGCCCAGGTTGCCGGGCGGGATTTGACAAACCAGCCACGCGACATGCCCGCCAGGCGGTCGTAGCCTTTGTCGCCGGCCACGGCAAAGTAGTCTTCGATATAAAAGCCCAGCATCACGCGCTTGGCTGGCGCATCCACCGTTACCTTGCGGCCAAGTACGTCTTCAATCACCACCGGCTTGGCGACGGCCAGGCTGCCGATACTGCACAGCAACAGGCTGGCGAGCAACGTTCTGGTTTGGGCTGGGGCGTTCATATCGTCTCCTATAAAATGCTAATTATTATCATTTGTAAAATTCAGGACAAGCCAGCCCGGCATGCCATGGTGCTGGCACCACACGTTTATCCACACGCCCTCCCTGTCACCGTGGTGCATCCTGCCCGTAATAAAATCGATTTCAGCATGACATGGCTGCCAACCGCTTTAGCACGACCGTTCTATGGCTATTTATTGCATCAAGTTCTTATTCGCATTGACTCATCTTTTATTAAACGAGAATAATTCGCAAAATAACCACAAAGACAGGATACCGCCATGACCCGTTCCACCTTGAAGCAAACCGTACTGCTCGCTTCGCTGCTGGCCATCCCCGCCCTTTCTCACGCTGCGCCGGTAACGGTCAAGGACATCGTGGGCCGCCAGGTCAAGCTGGACCTGCCCGCCAAGCGGGTGGTGCTGGGCTTCTACTTCGAAGACTACATGGCCATTGGTGGCGAGAAAGCGTACGACAAGGTGGTAGGTATCTCGCGTGAGGCATGGGAAGGCTGGCGCCCGGCCAACTGGGCACTGTTTAGCGCCAAGCGCCCGTCGCTGAAGACGCTGGCCGACGTGGGCGAGGTTGAAGTGCAGACCTTCTCGGTAGAAAAGGTGTTGGCGCTGAAGCCCGATGTACTGGTGCTGGCCGAGTGGCAATACAAAGGCCTGGGCCCGGATATCAAACGCCTGGAAGACGCCGGCGTGCCGGTCGTGGTAGTGGATTACAACATGGAGCTGCCGGCCAACCACCGCGCCAGCACCCTGCTGCTGGGCAAGATTGCCGGTGACGAAAAGCGCGCCACCCAGCTGGCCAATGAATACACCCAGGCCATTAGCCAGGTACAGCAGCGCATTAGCAAAGCCGGCCTGCCCAAGCCGCGCTTTTACGTAGAGTTTGGTAACAAAGGCCCGTCGGAGTACGGCTTTAGTTACGGCAAAGGCATGTGGGGCCCGCTGGGCGCACTGGCGGGTGGCGACAACATCGCCGCGCCGTTCGTGGAATGGTATGGCCCGATGAACCCAGAAAAGGTGTTGGCCGCACAACCCGAAGTCGTGTTCATCTCGGGCACCGAGTCCACCAAGAACCCCACCGCCATGCTGCTGGGCCAGGGCGTCGAGCGCAAGGTAGCCGAGCAGCGCCTGCAGGGCTTCAGCCAGCGTAGCGGCTGGGCCAGCCTGCCTGCGGTAAAAAACAAACGTGTCTACGGTGTGTACCAGGGCGCATCGCGCACGATACTGGATTACACCATGGTGCAGTTCATGGCCAAGGCGCTGTACCCGTCGCTGTTCAAGGATATCCAGCCAGAAGCCAACTACCTGCGCTTCTACCAGCGTTACCTGCCCGTCGCCGCCACAGGCACTTTTATGGTCGGTCATTAAACCGGGCGGCGCACCCCACGCAATACCGCGCTCTACCGGCAGGCTGCCCGCCTGCCTTTTTCCATTTGCAAGGATGCTTTCATGCTGGACACTGCCGCGCTGCATAGCGCCCTGATACAACAGCGCACGCGCGAAAAACGCCGCTGGCGCTACTTGCTGCTTTTTATTGTGCTGATTGCCTTAAGCCTGCTGCTGGATGTGGCCACCGGCCCCTCGCTGCTGCCGCTGCGTGACGTGGTCGCCACGCTGCTCTCCCCCGCCAGCGCCGACAGCATGACCTACGCCATCGTAATGGATATGCGCCTGCCCATCGCGCTGATGGCACTGGTGGTGGGCGCCGCGCTCGGCCTGGGCGGCGCGCAGATGCAAACCCTGCTGGACAACCCGCTGGCCAGCCCGTTTACGCTGGGGCTGGCAGCCGCAGCCGGCTTTGGTGCCGCGCTGGCGCTGGTCAGCGGCGGTTTTGGCCTGCCGCCACTGATAGCCATACCGGTAGGCGCTTTTGTGTGCTGCATGCTGGCCGCCAGCCTGCTGTTCGGGCTGGCACTGATGCAGCACGTCAGTAGCCAGACCATCATTCTGGCCGGCATTGCCATGCTGTTTCTGTTTCAGTCGCTGCTGTCGCTGCTGCAGTTTTTGTCCTCGCCGGAACTGAACCAGCAAATCGTGTTCTGGCTGTTCGGCAGCCTGATGCGCACCACCTGGGACACGCTCGCCATCACTGCCGTGGTCACCGTAGCGTGTGGCATCTTGCTGTACCGCGACGCGTGGCAGCTCACCTGCCTGCGCCTGGGCGAAGCCCGTGCGCGCAGCCTGGGGGTAGACGTCACCCGCTTGCGCCTGAAAACGCTGGTACTGGTGGCGCTGATGACCGCCACCGCCATCAGCTTTGTCGGCATCATCGGCTTCATCGGCCTGGTGGCACCGCATATCGCCCGCATGCTCATTGGCGAAGACCAGCGCTTCCTGATACCGCTGTCGGCGCTGTGCGGCGCCTGCATGCTGTCGGTCTCGTCGGTGTTATCCAAATCCATCATCCCTGGCGCGCTGTTCCCCATCGGTATTGTCACCGCCATCATCGGCGTGCCGTTTTTCATCTGGCTGATTCTGGGAAAGGGCCGCAAACGTGCTTGAACTGAATCAACTGACGCTGCATATCGGCAAGCAAACCCTGGTGCGCCAGCTCAGCCTGCAGCTGCAGCCAGGCCAGCTGCATGTGATCATCGGCCCCAACGGCACCGGCAAAACCAGCCTGCTGCGCGCGCTGTTCGGCGAGCTGGCTCCCCAGGGCGGCGATATCCGCTTTAACGGCGAAACCCTGTCGCGCCTGCACCTGGCGCGCTGGCGCAAGCGCTTTGGCTACATGCCGCAAAACATCCAGCTGGAGCTGGACCTGAGCGTGCTGGAGGTGGTGGTGCTGGGCAGGCTGGACAGCCTGAGCATGCGCCTGTCCGACGACGACATCCTGGCCGCCCTGCAGGCCCTGCAGGCGCTGGGCATCGCCCACCTGGCAGACCGCGCCATGTACTCGCTCAGCGGCGGGCAGCGGCAGATGGTGCTGTTTGCCCAGGTACTGCTGCGCGACCCGCAAATCATGATGCTGGACGAGCCGGTCAGCGCGCTGGACCTGCAGCACCAGATGCAGCTGATGGAGCACCTGCACCAGCAAACCCGTGCCAAAAACTGGGTCAGCCTGGTGGTCTTGCACGACCTGAACCTGGCGGCGCAGTACGCCGACCAGCTCATCGTACTGGCCGGTGGCCAGCTGCAAGCCTTCGGCCCGCCGGCCCAGGTACTGCACGCCGAGCTGATTCACCAGCTCTACCAGGTACCGGTAGACATTCACCACGACCGCGACGGCAAACCGTATATCCGCACCCTGCGACAGGAGCACACCCAACCATGCTAAGCCCCCGCCATGTCCTGGCCACCCTGATGTTGGCCGCAGCCACCACCCCGGCCGTGGCCGCCGAGCATGTGGTACGCATGCTGAACATCGGCAGCAACGGCACCACCATGGTATTCGAGCCGGCCTTTGTCCAGGCCGAAGTCGGCGACACCGTGCGCTTTGTACCGGAAACCGCCGGCCACTACGTACGCAGCCTGGCCACACCAAGCGGGGTCAGCCAGTGGAACAGCAGCGAAGACCAGCCCTACACCGTGACGCTTGAGCAAGCCGGCCTGTACTTTTATATCTGCCCGCCGCATTTGATGATGGGCATGATCGGCCTGATCCAGGCCGGGCCCCATGCGGCCAACCTGCCAGCCGTACAAGCCAGCATGCAGGCACAAAAGGGGCGCATGTACAGCAACACCCAGCGCGTGGATGCCCTGCTACAGCAGGTAAAGCCATAAATGAACGCCCTGGCCGATAGCCGCCAGGCCTGGCAGCGACTGAGCCCGGCGGCGCGGCTGCTGGTGGCCAATGGCCTGGCCTTCAACCTGGGCTTTTACATGATGATGCCCTTCCTGGCACAGCACCTGGGCGGCACATTGGGCATGGCCGGCTGGGCCGCCGGCCTGGTAATGGGCATGCGTGTGTTCAGCCAGCAGGGCCTGTTTCTGCTGGGCGGCACGCTGGGCGACCGCATCGGCTACCGCCCGGCCATCATTTGGGGTTGCCTGGTACGCAGCGCCGGCTTTGCCCTGCTGGGCTGGGCCGAGCACCTGCCACTGCTATTGCTGGCCGCGTTTCTTACCGGTTTTGCCGGCGCGCTGTTTACCCCCTGCGCCCAAGCCTACCTGGCGGCAGAGTGCCGCGACGCCACGCAGAGGCAGGAAGCTTTTGCCCTGCACAATCTGGCCAGCGAAGCCGGCATGCTGCTGGGGCCGCTGGCCGGCATGCTACTCACCGGCGTGAGCTATGGCCTGACCGGGCTGGTGTCCGGCGGGGTCTTCCTGCTGCTGACCTGGCTGCAATGGCGGGTACTGCCGGGCGAGCCCCCACGCACCCGGGCAGTAACGGAAAGCGTATGGCAGCAATGGCGCAGCCTGCTGCGCAACCGCCCCTTTCTGCGTTTTACCGCGCTGGCCAGCTGCTACTCCTTGCTGTTCCACCAGCTCTACCTGGCGGTGCCGGCCTTTATCCACAGCCAGCCGCACGCTACCTGGCTGCTGGGTAGCGTGTTCACCGTGACCGCGCTGATCGGCGTGAGTTTGCAACTACCGGCCACCCATCTGGTACAGCAGCGCCTGGGCAGTGCCGGTGGCATGGGGCTGGGCTTGGCATTGATGGGCAGCAGCTACCTGCTACTGGCGTGGTTGGCCGCATGGCCAGCATTGGCCGTATTGGGCATGGCGGTGGTGTTTTCGCTGGGCTCTATCCTGTGCTACCCCTTGTTTTCCGCCCACCTGCCCTACTACGCCGGCAGCGAACGGCTGGGTGGCTACTATGGCTTTCACGCCAGTAGCGGCGGCTGCGTGGCGCTACTGGCCAATGTCGGCATTGGCGCTGCCCTGGGCGAGGCCGGCAGCCCCCCGCCGATAGCCGTGTGGTACGGCTTGGCCATCGCAGGCTTCATGTCGGGGCTGCTGCTCTATCTCCAGCTGAAAACCGAACGGTCAAGCAGCCCGCCAGTCAGCCGTGTATCACCATAAAAAGCAAAAACCCCTGACTCAATGGGCTGCTTGAGTCAGGGGTTTTTCCTGGATGCCAATAGCCAAGCTCGACCCTGCCGCCTGACGAGTTCACCGCCGTGTGCCCTCACAGGATAGGCAGGTCACCATGTGCCATAGCCTGTCATGGCACACTTGATACCAGCCAGCACATGCTGGCTTTAGCAAACAGCGATGATTCAATCAGCCAGATCATCACGAACATGAAAAAAATCATCGCTAGCAGAACAAACACCGGTGCACCGCCAATCGTCTTCCAGCTCAAAATAAGTGCTTGCTTGCACCACCCCGCTCTGCTTGCGCTGCGCCCCGTATCTGCATCACAACAGAGAGACCTGCAGGTGCGCATTCCGGTACAGAGGAAACAGGGCTGTCTGCATCTGCTGGTGGATAGCACCGGTATCAAGTAGATGGGTGAAGGCGAGTGGAAGGTGAAAAAGCACGGCGCCGACTACCGCCGCCAATGGCGCAAACTGCATCTGGACATAAATGCGCAAACGCTGGAAATCCGGGCAATAGAAGTGACTGATAATCGCACGGGCGATGCCACAATGCTGCCGGACACTGCTGTCGCCAATACCACCGACCGAGAAGTTGATGACGGTGACCACGGATGGCGCATACGACACGCGCTTGTGTCATGCCGCGATTGCGGATCGTGGTGCTGCGGCCATTATTCCTCCGCGTCGAAACGGCCAGTTCTGGAAAGGGAATGCACCGGGGAATCAGGCTCGCAACGAGTCGCTACGCTCGGTGAAGTATCTGGGACGCACGCTCTGGAAAAAGTGGCGTGGCTACCATCGGCGTAGCCTGGTCGAAACGAAGATGCACTGCTTCAAGTGACTGGCGGACCACGTCAAGTCGCGGGACTTTGACCGGCAGGAGGCGGAGCTTCCAATCTGTGCCGCGCTTCTGAATCGTTTTACGGCCTTGGGTACGCCGCAAACGGTCCGCATGGGATAAATCCGTCTGGAGATTGGCGTAGTTCGACCTGCTGCTGATTTGTGCAACAAAGCCATGTCAGAGATAAACGGCCAACTATCCGCACGGCGCCAGCCCGGACCGCACCGACTCCGGCTTGCAGAGCCACAAAACGGAGGCAGCGTGTCGCCGGGGGGGGCGCGATGCTTGAAACCATTACGTGGTCCAGACCAGCCCTGCATGAAAAAGGCCCTGCATCTGCAGGGCCTCGCATGCGCTGGATGTGTAACGCCATCAGCCGCTTGATCAGGGCTGGCGATACACCTCTTTACCCGCCAGAACAGTGGATAGCACTTTCACCCGCTGGATATCCGTAGCCGGCATCTGCAGCAGATTACGGTCCAGCACAATCAGATCGGCCCACTTGCCGGCTTCAATCGAGCCGATATCCTTTTCCCTGCCCAGCGAGTACGCCGCATTGTAGGTAAAGGCACGAATGGCCTGCGGTACGGTCAGGCCGGGGTCATCGCCCAGGCGGCCGGGGTAGCGGTCGGCTTCGCCAGGGTTGGCACGGGTGACAGCAATCTGCAGCGCAAACCATTCGTTTAACGGATCAACCGGCCAGTCGCTACCAAAAGCAATGGTGGCACCTGCCTGCTGGAACTTGCCTGCCGTTTCGAGATAGGGGTAACGCTCATGGCCGATATACGGCTTGACGGTATCCAGCGTGTCGGCGGCCGGTTTACCCCACTGGAAAGACAAAATGGGCAAGGCGTTCAGCTGGCGGTAACGCGGGTAGTCGGCCGGGCGAACCAGCTCGTTATGCGCTAGGGCCGGGCGCAGCGTGCTGTTCGGGTAGACCTTGCGCAGTTTTTCTACCGCGTTAAGGGCAACGGTGACGGCTTGGTCGCCATCGGTATGCAAGTGCGGGGTGAGCTGCCGGCGAGCCAGGGCAAGCACCAGCTGGTCCAGCTTGACCTGGTCAAAGTACAGTTCGCCGCGCTTATCACCGGCACGCCAGTCTGGCGCGGCCTCGCTGCCATGATTGTGCAGATAGGGCGCGTGCAGTGCTGCCGTTTGAGCCGGCGCCTGGATCACGCCGTCCATGAAGATTTTGGCAGTGGTCAGCCGGATATCCGGTTGACCGTCCACGCGCGGCTGGTGGTAGCGCTTGGCCAGCTTGCCCACGTTGGCCGCAGCCTGCTCCGGCTGGCGGGCTTGGTCCGGGGTAATGACGGGGGCAAAATGCGCGCGCGCCGTTAACTTGCCTTCTGCCCGCAAGGCAGTAAATGTCTGCAGGCTGTGCGGATCGGCGGCGGCGTCCAGAAAGGTGGTCACCCCCTGCGCATTCAGGGCAGACAAAGCAGCCAGCGCATAGTCGCGGCGCTGGGCTTGCGCAGCGGCAGCCGGCAGCGGCGGCATGGCCTGCATCACGCTTTCCATGGCTCCGTCTTCAAAAATGCCGCTGGGCCGCCCGTCCGGCAAACGCAGGATCTTGCCGTTGCTAGGCGCCACCGTGGCTGCACTGAGCTTGGCGGCTCGCATGGCGGCACTGTTGGCCGCCAGGGTGTGGTGATCGCTGGACACCACAATCACCGGGCGGGTAGGCTCGATGCTGTCCAACACGGCGGCACTCAGGTCGGTGCCTGCCGGCATGCCCTGGCGGAACCAGGCTTGTACCTGCAACCATGCCCCGGCCGGCAGTGGCTGGGCGGTCAGGCACTGGCGAATCCGCTCGCCGATGGCGCTGGTATCGAGTGATTCATACGCCAGCGAACAGCTGCGCAGCAAGGCGCCACCGCCCAGCGGGTGCAGGTGGGCATCGACCAAGCCGGGCAGCATCATCTTGCCGGCCAGATCAACGGTACGGGTGGCGGGGCCGGCCAGGGCGCGAATCTGCGCATCACTGCCCACGGCCATGATGCGGCCATCCCGAATGGCCACGGCTTGTTGCACACTGTCGCTGGCATCTACGGTATAAACCACGCCGTTTACATAGATGTGGTCGGCAAATGGTGCCGCCACAGCCGTGCTGGCATACAGGTTGGCCGCAACAGCCAGGGTAAGGGCAGCCAGGCGGCGGCGGCGGTATGGATGGGTAGTCGTCATGAGGCTTTCCTGTGGGCTTGAAAATAGTAAGTTATTATTTACATTTATTCGTGACAAGCAAACCTGCTAGTATCTGCCGACGTCTTCCCTATCCTGTGTCTTTTTAGTCCGCATGATCGATTGCTTCGTGTTCCTGAAAAAACAGCCCGCCCAGCAACGCTCCCTGGACTCGGTGAACCGCATCCTGGACAGCAGCCGCCAGATCCTGGCCGTGGCGGGCTACGAGGCGCTAAGCACCAACCGCATCGCCCAGGAAGCCGGCGTAAACGTGGCCTCGGTCTACCAGTATTTTCCGGACAAAGAAGCCATCCTGTGCACGCTCTACCTGCACTGGGTCGCACCGGTGTACGCCATTTACGATGACATGCTGGCGCAAGCCAGGCAGGGTTTGCCTTTCGTGGCGATGGCCAGACAGCTGGAAAGCCGGCAAAGCCAGCTATATGAAAACACCTGGGGATACCAGCACATGGCGCATCTGGTGGAGATGCTGCCTGCACTGCGCCAACTGGAAAACGAACACGTACAGCGCAGTGCGACCTATCTGGCCGACCTGCTGTCGGCCTACCGCGAGGGTTGGCCGCGGGCGCAGCTACTGACATACGGGGCCATGCTGTACCGGGTAATCGGCACCTTCAATACCGCCTACGCCACGGCCAAGCCCAGCGAGAAGGCGCTCATCCTGCGCATCTACCGGCGCACGCTGATCGGCATGCTGCGCATTTATCTGAACGCACGCACGCCAAAGGGCTTGCCACAGCTTGCCTAGGCTCAGCCCGCAGCAAGGGATAACATGATCAATACCGGGCTCGCCAGGGTCAGCACAAAACCGCTGATCAGGGCCAGCGAGACGCAGCCAGTACCGCAGCGCTGCCGGATCAGTGGCAAGGTGGCATCCAGGGCTGTGGCACCACAGATGCCGATGGCTTCTCTGCTAAAGCGGGCACCCAGCAAGTACAGCATGGAAATGGCCATTAACTCACGGAACAAATCCGTCAGCATGGCCAGGGCACCATAGTGGCTACCCAGCTGGCTACTCACCAGAATGCTGGACAACGTCACCCAGCCAAAACCGCTAGACAGTGCCAGCGAAGTCCACAACCCCTCCCCGGTCAGCACCGCCGCCAGCACCCCGCCTGCCATGGAACCGATAATCACCAGCACGGGCAGCAACATCACCTCGGACGACCGCCAGGCACTGCCGAGTTTCAGCCCGGCCAGATCGACCCCGACCAGCACAACCAACAGATAAAGCCATTGGCTGGCGGTGATAGGCTCCAGCCAGATCAGGTCAAATCGTGACGCGATCGCCCCCATGGCCACCATGCCTAATGCCGTCAGGCAATCGCGCAGCGCATGGAAAAAGTGCAGGCCGGATAGCCGCGCAGGCTGCCCTGCGGTATCAGCCAGCGCGGGCGATCGCCGCCATAAGGCAATCAGCCCCCATGGCAACAAGGTCGTCAGCACCGCAAAAACCAGTGCCGTGATCAGCGTTTTGCCCATGACCGCGCTATCGCTTAGCACGTGGCCAAATTCCTTGCCGCAAAAGAACAACAGCAGCCAGATCAGGGGCGACAACAACCTGGCTGTGTGCCGGGTGTATTGCCTGGGCAGCAGCCCACCCAGACAGTAGCCAAGTAACAGCGCCAATAGAATGGGAATAATGGAAGCCAGAATCAGTTGCATGATGCGCTCGTTTCAACAAGGTACCGCCGTGTCAACATGCGGCTTGCTACCAATGTGCGGGTTGCCAGCAGCAGCTGCGCTAGAAGGCCTGTAGCGCAGGCCGTAACACTATTTCATTGATGGCCATCTCGGCAGGTTGCGATATGGCGTACGCAATGGCACGCGCCACATGGTCGGCGGGGATGGCTTGCCGGTATTCATCCAGAACCTGCGCCAGGCTGGCCGGGTCACTGCTGCCATACTTCAGCTCGGTTTCTACCGCACCCGGCAGAATGGTGGTCACGTTGACCCGCCCGGCCAACTCCTCCCGCACCCCTTCGCTGATGGCATTTACCGCAAATTTGGTCCCGGAATACACACAGCCCCCAGGCGTAAAAACCCTGCGGCCGCACACCGAAGACACATTGATGATATCGCCGCTACCCTGCCGGGTGAAATGGGGCAGCACCGCAGCCATGCCGTACAGCACACCCTTGATATTGATGTCGATCATGCGGTCCCATTCCTCTATCCTGGCCTGTTCGATGGGGGCAATGGCCATCAGCCCGGCGTTGTTGACCAGCACGTCGACGCTGCCAAACTGCTGTACCGCATGCGCTATCAGTAACTGGAGCTGTGACGGCACGGTCACATCGGTTTTCTGCCACGCAGCCCGTCCGCCCTGGGCGGTAATGTCACGGCAGATAGCCGCCAACGGCTCACTCCGCCGGGCGCCCAGCACCACGCAGGCACCCAGCGTGGCAAGGTGCCGTGCAGCAGCAGCGCCAATGCCACTACTCGCTCCGGTGATCACAACCACTTTGTCCATCATGTTATCCGGCATGGTTTTTCCTTTGCGGTTTGCTACAGGCCGTCCCTGCAGCCGCTAGTATTGCGACTGCGCTGATTTGCATAAATGAATGAAATCAGCTTTCAGAATTCCGTAAACCGGAATACTCTGGGCGGCACAACCGCAGGAGTGGCGTCATGCTGAATCGACTGGAAATGCTGCGTATTTTCTGCACCGCAGCTGAAGCACGCAATTTCAAAGAAGCGGCACAGCACCTGGGCATCTCGCCGCAGGTTGTGACCCGGGCCATTCAGACACTGGAGCATCAGCTGGGCGAACTATTGTTTCACCGCAATACCCGCCAATGTCGCATAACGCGGGAAGGTGAGCGTTTGGCGCAAATCGCCCGGCAAGGCCTGGAAGGCATTGATTGCTTGTTCCAGCGCCCGGACAACCACGGCACACCGCAGGTAGAAGGCGTAGTGCGTCTGACTGCGCCGGAAGCGATAGGCCAGACCAGCCTGGTCCATAGCCTTGCGCGCCTGCGCCAGCACTACCCCAAGCTGCATTTCGAGCTGCTCCTGGAAGATAACGAGACCAATGCAGTGGATGAGCAGATTGATATCGGCATCCGCCACGGGCTCATCCGGGACAGCCGCTTTGTGGCCAGACAGGTTGCCGAAGTCCAGTTTTTCATGGTGGCGGCCCCCAGCCTGCTCGCGCAATGCGGGGTACCGGATAGCCTGGCGGCACTGCAGCAACAACCGGTTGTCGGCACCATTGACCCGCGCACCGGCAAGCCATGGCCCTGGTTTTTCCGCCACGAAGCCCAATGGATTCCCCGTGCACTTGCATTCATCAGTAACAGCACACAAGCCGAGTGCGCGGCCGTACTGGCAGGCCTGGGCTTTGCCCAACTGCCCGGCTTCATTGCCATACCACACCTGCAAAGCGGGGCGCTGGTAGAGGTGCTACCCGACCTGGCCCCCACACCGTGGGCGCTCAGCGTATACAGGCCGCAGCGCAGCCCGGTACCCGCGCGCATCCGGGTAGTCTACGACTGGCTGATCAGTGACTTTGCCAACCACGCGTTCTTCCCGGCCAAGCCCTGACACCCGCCCCGGTCAAATGCCTCATGGCGTGACCACAGGTACCACCCACAGCATGCCAGCCGCTACCGCCCACAACAGCAGGGCACTGGCACGATGCAGCCGGGGCAGCTGGCGCTGAAACCAGGTCAGAGACGTTGGCCGCGCCAGCGCCCAGCACACCAGCGCATCCCAGCCCAGCACCGCCACAAACAGCCACACACCGGCGGCGCTGCGTTGCCACACAGTACTGTCCTTGCCGGCCAGCAAGGCAAACAGGGTCAGATAGAACAGCGCATTCTTGGGGTTGAGCAAGCCGGACAAAACGCCACGCCACCAGAAAGCAGTTTGCCTGGCCGCCCGTCCGCCGGCGGGTACGCCGCCACCGTGCAGGCTGGCGGCTTGCCAGAACTGCCAACCCAGCCACAACAAGTAGCTGCAACCAGCAACATAAACCAGCCAATACGCCACCGGGCTGTCCTGCAGCCAGCTGACACCGGCCACTGCCGCCACGATGAACACACCATTGGCGCAAGCAATACCCAGCGCCGTCAGCAAGCCGGCGCGCAAGCCATGGGCAACGGTGTGATTGAGTAGCAGAAAAAAGTCCGGCCCCGGGCTAAGCAGCGCCAGAAAATGGGCGCCGGCCAGCAATATGAAATGATGCCAAGTCATGGCTACCTCCCTATTGAAGAGAGGCCAGCTTGGCAGCCTGCAGGCCGCGGGTATTGCAGAAAAGTGCTACACCTTGCCAATGCCGCGCTGGTATTCGCCCGGGGGGACCGCGACCCGTTCACGGAAAGCATGCTGGAAATGGCTTTGGTCGCTAAAGCCCAAGCGATAGGCCAGGTCGGCCAGTGCCTCGCCTTGGCGCAGCCATTGCCGGGCGCGCTGGATGCGGCAATCCAGCAGGTAGGCATGGGGTGTCGTGCCACAGTGCTGCCGGAACAAGCGGATAAAGTGGTAGCGGCTCACCCCCACAGAAGCGGCCAGGCTGGTAACCGGCCAGGCTTGCTCGCACTGTTCGCGCAGCTGCCGGCACAACCCGGGCAACCATGCCGGGGGGCACGCAACTGCCGGCGAGGCAGGCAGCATCAATTCGCTGACAAAGGCAATCAGCGACGCCTCTTTCATCTCTACCGGCAAAGGCGAAAAAAGTAGCTGATTCAACTGACAGAACGCCTTATACGTCGCCGGGTCACGCCAATGGCAGGCATCGGCGGTGCCCAAGGTAGAAGCCTGGTCATGCGCCTCGTGCCACAGGGCATCGAGCCACGCCGTATCGATATACAGCATCTGGTAACTCCACGCACCGCCGGGCTGCGGGTTACAGGCGTGCATGCAGTTGGCCGGGATCACCACCACATCCCCCGCCTGCAATGGCTGGTGCTGCCTACCAGCCACCTGCAGCAAAGACGCGCCGGCATCCACCGCACCGATAGACAGTGTCGGATGGCTATGCACACGGTAACAAGCCCGGCTTTGCTGGGCGCGCCGGCTTTCAACGTAGGGCATAGCGTCGTCGCGCCAGAACTGCTGTGTGGTCATGCTGGTGTTGGGCCGATGAGTACGGGCAGGATTTTGACACGTCCGCTGTAGCCAGGGGCGCTTCACTGCACTGCCGAAAAAAACGCCACCCGTGAAGGTGGCGTAAGAGACTCTCTGGGGGAGCGTCACAGCAGAAACTATTTCATGGTGGGCATGGCGAATTCGGCGCCGCTGCGGATGCCGGTAGGCCAGCGCGTGGTCACCGCCTTCATGCGGGTGTAGAAGCGCACACCTTCCGGCCCGTGCATGTGGTGATCGCCAAACAGCGAGGCTTTCCAGCCGCCAAAACTGTGGAAGGCCATCGGTACCGGCAGCGGTACGTTCACGCCGACCATGCCCACCTGAATGCGGTGAGTGAATTCGCGGGCAGCATCACCATCGCGGGTAAAGATGGCGGTGCCGTTGCCGTAGGCGTGAGCATTGATCATGTCCACCGCCTCGGCAAAGCTGTTAACACGCACCACACACAGCACCGGGCCGAAGATTTCTTCCTGGTAAATGATCATGTCGGTGGTGACGTGATCAAACAGGCAACCACCCAGGAAGAAGCCTTCCTCGCAGCCCGGTACGGTCAGGCCACGGCCGTCCACCACCAAGGTGGCGCCCTCTTCCACACCGCGCGCCACGTAGCCGCTTACCTTGTCCAGATGCGCGCGCGTCACCAGCGGGCCCATCTCGGCTGCCGGGTCGGTGCCCGGGCCTACCTTGAGGGTTTGCAAACGCTGGCCCAGCGTGGCCACCAGCTGGTCGGCCACATCGCCCACCGCCACGGCCACCGAAATCGCCATGCAGCGTTCGCCCGCCGAGCCATACGCTGCGCCCATCAGCGCGTCCACAGTCTGCTCCAGGTCGGCGTCCGGCATCACCACCATGTGATTTTTGGCGCCGCCCAGTGCCTGCACACGCTTGCCATGACGGGCACCGGTTTCATAGATGTACTGGGCAATCGGGGTGGAGCCGAC
>JAIXTB010000071.1 GCA_027484385.1 Neisseriaceae bacterium
CCAGACGGGAAGGAATGGGCAGCAGTCTAGAAGGCGGCACGCTGTAAAACCATGCGGCAAATTGTCGCAGCGCGCGCTCTGCTATTCGCGGTGGTAAGGGTGGTTATTCAGGATGGAATACGCCCGATACAGCTGCTCGGCCAGCAGCACACGCACCATGCCGTGTGGCAGGGTCATGGCAGACAGCTGCAGCATGATGTCGGCGCGGGCTTTCAGCGGCTGTGACAGGCCGTCCGCCCCGCCGATGACGATACAGATGTCGTCGCCGCCGGCCATCCAGTCTTTCATGGCGCCAGCCAGTTGTACCGAGGTCCAGTTTTTGCCGCGCTCATCCAGGATGACCAGCTTGCTGCGCGGCGGTATGGCCGCCACGATGCGCTCGTGTTCGGCGGCAATGCCTTTTTCGGCGGTGACGCCGCCGCCGCGTTTTTCCGGCTTGATTTCTTTCAGCTCGAACTGGATGTCACGGCCAAAGCGTTTGGCGTAGTCGCCAAAGGCGTCGTCTACCCAGCGTGGCATCTTGCTGCCCACGGCTAGCAGGGTGATTTTCATGGGTGCGTCCCCAAAAAGGTTGGCCGCAGCGCCTTGCGGGGCTGCGGCCAACGGTTTACTGCACGGGCCTAGCTTAGACGGCAGCGTTCCATGGGCGGCCGCCTACCGGCACGAAGGATGGCTTTTCGCCGCCCCACAGTGCTTCGATATCGTAGTAGTCGCGTACGGCTGGCAGCATCACGTGGATCACCACGTCGCCAGCGTCTACCAGTACCCATTCGCCGCTTTCGTGGCCTTCGGTGCCTACCAGGTCGATGCCTTTTTCTTTCAGGGTCACGGCGACGTTATTGGCCAGGGCTTTGACCTGACGGTTGGAATCGCCGGTGCACACGATCAGGCGTGCAAACAGCGAGGTCAGCTGGGTGGTGTCCAGCTCGACGATATCTTTGCCTTTTACGTCTTCCAGGGCTTCTACAGCCAGCTTGGCGATGTCTTGAACTTGCATGGTATTCCTTGAGTAGTGTGTCGGGGACGTAATGTCACGTCAGCGTCCGGTGCCAACAGAGGTCCCGTAAAGAGCAAACGGCCGCGGGACGGCGGCACGTGCAATCAATAGCCTGCCACCGTCTACCGGTATAGCTGGTGCTGGCGGATATAGGCCAGTACCGGCTTGGCAATCAGCCCGCTGCAGTCGCTGCCACTGGCGAGACGGGCTCGCAGTTCGGTGGCAGAGAGGGGGACGGGTGGCAAGGTCAGGGCGCGGATTGTACCGGAAGGCGCGCTGTTTGAAAAATCAGATACTTGCGCGGCCTGCCACAGGCTGGCGATATCGGGGTGCAGGCGGCCAGGGTCAAAGCCCGGGCGGACGGCTACGGCCAGGCTGGCGAGCTGTAGTAGCTCGCGCCAGCGGTGCCAGGTGTGCAGTTTTTCCAGCGAATCGCCGCCTACCAGAAACCACAGCGCGCACGCGGCGGGCAGCTCGGCGCGGATTTCTTCCAGCGTTTCAATGGTATAGGCGTGGCGGGCGCGCTGTACTTCGCGGCCGTCGGCCAGCCAGCCGGGCCGGCCGGCAATGGCCAGCTGCACCATGGCCAGGCGCTGGGCGGCGCTGGCGGCGGGGCCTTGCTGGCGGTGGTAGGGCTGGCCGGCGGGGATCAGGTGCAGGCGCGTGAGCGCGCATTGCTGCCAGAACGCGTCGGCCATGCGCTGGTGCGCTGCGTGGATGGGGTCGAAGGTGCCGCCAAACACGCCCACGCAGCACGGCGGGTGCTCAGTTGGCGTAGCCATCCACGATCAGGTCGAGCTGGCCGGTGGCAGGGTGAATCACCAGGCCGTGTACCGGGATGTCTTTGGGCATCAGCGGGTGGTTGCGGATGGTGTGCACGGTGTGGCGCACGCTGTCGTGCACATTGTCAAAACCCTTCAGCCAGGCGTCCAGGTCGATGCCGGCGCCGCGCAGGGTGGTGATGGTGTCGGCGCTGACGCCGCGCTCCTGGGCATTGGCCAGAATGCGGGCGGGGTCGATGGCACGCATGCCGCAGTCGTGGTGGGCTACTACGCAGATTTCTTCAGCACGCAGCTCGTATACCGCTACCAGCAGGCTGCGCATCACCGAACCCCACTGGTGGGTAACCAGCGCGCCAGCGTTTTTGATCAGTTTGGCGTCACCGTTTTTCAGGCCCATGGCCTTGGGCAGCAGCTCTACCAGGCGCGCGTCCATGCAGGCCAGTACGGCCAGGTTTTTATCGGGGAATTTATCGGTTTCGAATTGTTCGTACTCGCGCGCTTCAACGAAGGCACGGTTGTGCTCCAGCAGGCTATTCAGCAGTCCCATCGGGGTCTCCAGTGTGACAGCCACCGGGGCAGGCGCAGGGCGGGCGACGCCGGGTGGCTGGCTTGGTTCGCGCCACGGCCAGCAGGTGGGTGGCCGTGTTGCAGCACGTGGCAGGCCGCGGATGGCGGCTGCCGCTACGGGATGTTGGTATGTTTGCTCTATATATGGCGGGCGTCATGCTACCACGACGTGGCACTTCATGCTGCCAGCGCCTTGCGCAGGCATAGCTGGCGCTTGGCCACCTGGTAGCCCTGGCGCTGGTAGAAGCGGTGTGCTGCGGTGCGGTGTTCCTGGCTGCGCACGGTGATCTGTGCCACGCCTTGCTGGCGAGCCCAGGTTTCGGCGGCGGTGAGCAGCAGGGCGCCGATGCCCTGGCCGCGTACCCGCTCGGCCACCACCAGGCCGCCGATTTCCAGTGCCGGGTCAGATTCCAGCAACGGGCGGATGTAGCCGTGTATCCAGCCGCACAGGCCGCTGGCGTTTTCGGCGACCAGCAGCAGGTGGGTGGCGGGCTGGGCCAATAGTGCGGCCAACCTGGGGGCCAGCTGCTCGGCGCTGGCCGGGTAGCCCAGCTCGCTACATAGCGGGGCGAGGGCGGCGCTGTCGTCGGGGCGGGCGGGGCGCAGGTTTACCATTTGGCGTAGTGGTCTTCGGTGACGCCTACCAGCTGGCCTACCGGATAGGCGCGGCCGCTGTCGGGGTGGATGAGGGTGCCTGTAAACGTGCCGATGGGCTGGATATAACGGCTGGCGGCAATGAACAGGTCTTTGTTTTCGCCGCGTGCGCCCTCGGGGGAGAACTGCAGGTCTACTGCACCATCATCGGTGTGGATGTGCCAGGGGGCCAGCGGGTTGGCCGCATCGTAGCGGAAGTGAGCAGGGCCGACAGCCAGCAGCTCGCCATCCAGCCAGATAGCGTTTTCCGCATCGCCCATATAGCCGGCTTGCAGGTTGAAGCCTAGCGCGGGGCTGTGCGCGCTGGCCCAGCGCCAGCTGGTTTCGCGCGCCAGCAGGCCGTTGGAGGCATCCAGGCTGGCGATGGCACCGTCCAGAGACAAGCGCTGGCCGGCGCATTCGGCAAAACCGCTTACTGCCAGGGCACTGCTTTTATGGGTGGCGTGTGCCTGCCAGTTGGCCGGGGCTATCACGGCCAGGGTTTGCTCTGGCATGGGCAGCGCAATATGTGCGGCCAACTTTAGTGCATCGGTATTGATGGTGAGCTCGATGCGGTTGTCTGCGCGGCGATAGGCGATGCGCTGTTTACCGCGCTGGAAGGTGGCGTCGCCAAAGGCGCGGTTTTCGATTTGCGTGGCCAGCAGTGGCAGACCATCCGCGCTAAAGCTGGCCAGCAGGGTGCGCTGGCGGCGGTCAAACACGTAGGCAAAGGCGCTACTGATCCAACCCACATCCACCACGGCGACACCAATAAAGTAATGCTCGTGGGCCAGCGCTGCGTATTGCCAGCGCTTGTGGTGCAG
>JAIXTB010000276.1 GCA_027484385.1 Neisseriaceae bacterium
CTGGCGCCAGCAACGACTTCGAGCGTGCTACGCAAATGGCACGCGACATGGTGACCCGCTACGGTATGTCCGACAAGCTGGGCCCGATGGTCTACGGCGAAAACGAAGGCGAAGTGTTCCTGGGCCGCTCGGTTACCACGCACAAGAACCTGTCCGAAGCCACCATGATGCAGGTGGATCAGGAAATCCGCCGGATCATTGACGAGCAGTACGCGCTGGCGCGCCGCCTGCTGGACGAAAACCGCGACAAAGTGGAAGCCATGACCGCTGCCCTGCTGGAGTGGGAAACCATCGACGCCGAGCAGATCAACGACATTATGGACGGCAAGCCACCGCGTGCGCCCAAACCGGGTGGCGGCTTTGCCAAGCCGGAAAACAAACCGCCGGCACCGCCAGCACCAGAGGCCAGCGCCACCCCGGCGCAAGAGCTGTAAGCCTCTTGTCAATTGCCCGAGCCGCAGCTTAAGCTGCGGCTCTTTTGTTTCTGGATGGCACCATGTCCCGCTTTGTTTGTGGCCGCTTCAACCTGGATCTGTCCCGCCCCCTAGTCATGGGGATCCTGAATGTCACACCGGACTCGTTCTCGGATGGTGGCCGTTACGATACGGTGGCGCAGGCTGTTGCGCACGCTCAGGCCCTGATAGCCGATGGCGCGGATATTCTGGACATCGGTGGCGAGTCCACCCGCCCGGGTGCACCGTATGTCAGCCCCGAAGAAGAGCTGCAGCGGGTGATGCCGGTGCTGCGCGAACTGGTGGGGCTGAATGTGCCGCTGTCGCTCGATACCCGCCGTACCAGCGTGATGCAGGCTGCGCTGGCCGAAGGCCTGGTCGACCTGATCAACGATGTATCGGCACTGGAAGACGACGGCGCGCTACCTTTGTTGGCCGCGGCCAACGTAGGTATCTGCCTGATGCACAAGCAGGGCAACCCCGACACCATGCAGCAGCAGCCCAGCTACCATAGCGTGGTGGACGAGGTGGGCGGCTATCTGGCGCGTCGTGTGCAGCTGTGCCTGGATGCCGGTATCGATCAGGCCCGTCTGCTGGCCGACCCGGGTTTTGGCTTTGGCAAGACACTAGAACACAATCTGGCGCTGCTGCGTGCCCTGCCGCAGCTGGAACAGCAAGCTGGCGCCCCCTTGCTGGTAGGCTTGTCGCGCAAGAGCATGCTGGGCGCCATTACCGGCGAAAGCCAGGCAGACCAGCGCCTGGGCGCCAGCATCGCCGCAGCCGTGGTCAGCGCGCAGCAAGGCGCCAGGGTGATACGTGTGCACGATGTGAAAGCCACCGTGCAAGCATTGCAGGTACTCCGTGCCCTGCACGAAGTGCGCTAATATGGCGATGAATGCATGTTATACCTGCCACGGTGCAGGTAAAATATTATAAAAATGTCATGTAAAGGAAGGCAGATGGGCCGCAAGTATTTTGGTACCGATGGCGTACGTGGTGAGGTGGGCAAGGCACCGATTACCCCCGATTTCGTATTGCGCCTGGGCTATGCCGCCGGCAAGGTGCTGGTAGACCACGCTAACGAAGAACACCCTACCGTGATCATCGGTAAAGACACGCGTATTTCCGGCTATATGCTGGAGGCCGCGCTGCAGGCAGGCTTTACTGCCGCCGGCGTGAATGTGCTGCTGACCGGTCCGCTGCCCACACCGGGCATTGCCTACCTGACCCGTGCGCTGCGTTTGTCTGCCGGCGTGATGATTTCCGCCTCACACAACCCCTATCAGGATAACGGCATCAAGTTCTTTGCCAAAGGCGGCAAAAAGCTGGATGACGCGCTAGAGCTGCAGATCGAAGCCATGCTGGACTCCCCGATGGAAACCAGCCCTTCGCGCGAGCTGGGCCGAGCCAAGCGCATCGAAGGCGCGGACATGCGCTATATCGAATTCTGCAAGAGCACCTTCCCCAACGAGCTGGACCTGAAAGGGCTGAAACTGGTGGTGGACTGCGCCCACGGTGCCACCTACCACATTGCCCCCAAAGTTTTCCACGAGCTGGGCGCCGAAGTCATTGCCATTGGCGACAAACCCAGTGGCTACAACATCAATGACGGCGTGGGGGCCACCCACCCCGAGGCCATCGCCCAGGCTGTGCAAGCGCATGGTGCCGACTACGGTATCTCGCTGGATGGCGATGGCGACCGCCTGATGATGGCCGACCACCACGGCAATGTGTACGACGGTGACCAGCTGATCTATGTCATCGCCAAAGCACGCGCCGCGCGCGGCCAGCTTGGTGGTGGTGTAGTAGGTACGGTGATGACCAATATGGCCATGGAGCTGGCACTGCAACGCCAGGGCGTGCCGTTTGGCCGCGCCAAGGTTGGCGATCGCTACGTGCTGGAGATGCTGGGTCAAAATGGTTGGCAGGTCGGTGGCGAAGCTTCCGGCCACGTACTGTGCCTGGACAAGCACTCTACTGGCGACGGTATTATTTCCGCGCTGCAGGTGTTGGCCGCAGTACACGAGCTGAAAGCCGGGCTGGCAGAGGTTTGCGCCGACTGGACACCGTTCCCGCAGAAGATGATCAATGTGCGCCTGCACGGCCAGGACTGGAAAGCCGCTAGCGCGCAGCTACTGCAAGAAGCCGAGCAGGCACTGGCAGGGCATGGCCGCGTCGTGCTGCGCCCCTCCGGTACCGAGCCGGTGGTGCGCGTGATGGTAGAGGCTGATGATCTGGCGCTGGCGAATGACTGGGCCAGCCGCATTGCAGCGGTGATCGAAGCAGCTTAGTGGTGCACCACTTTGTACGAAAAACCGGCCAAGGCCGGTTTTTTTACGCCTGCGGCCAACCCATATGCACAGATGGGGGCGCAGAAAAGCAAAAAGCCCTGCCGGCGTAGGCGGGCAGGGCGATAGGGTCTAAGCAGATATTACTTCCACACGTCCTTGTGGATCTTGGCCTGGATTTCCGGGTATTTCTTCACGTCGAATACCGGCTTGTCCTTGCCCGCTTTCAGCTGTTGCTGGTAGTCCTTCAGCAGCACGAAGACGTACTTGGACAGCATCACAATGGCAAACAGGTTGATCAATGCCATCACGCCCATGGCCAGGTCGGCCATGTCCCATACCAGCGGCGAGCTGCCAATGGCACCGAAGCCCACCATGAACAGTACCAACAGGCGGAAGCCCAGCATCACGCCCTTGTTGTTCTTGATGAATTCCACGTTACCTTCGGCGTAAGCATAGTTACCGATGATAGAGCTGAAGCAGAACAGGAACAGCGCAACGGCCAGGAAGTGGCCACCCCAGCTGCCCAGTGTCGCGCTGAGCGCAGCCTGGGTCAGTTGTACGCCTTTGAGCTCGGCACCCGGTACATACGCACCCGACAGCAGTACGATAAAGGCAGTGCAAGAGCAGACGATGATAGTGTCGATAAACACGCCAAACATCTGGATGATGCCCTGGCTAGCAGGGTGGGCGGTGGTCGCCGCGGCCGCTGCGTTAGGGGCAGAACCCATACCGGCTTCGTTGGAGAACAGGCCGCGCTTGATACCCATCATCATGGCCTGGCTCACGGCATAGCCGGCAAAGCCCCCCGCCGCTTGTTCCAGACCAAAGGCGCTCTTCACGATCAGCATGAAGATGCCTGGTACGGCGGACAGGTTGGTGAAGATCACAAACAGGGTCATGCCCAGGTAGATCGCAGCCATCACCGGCACCATCCACTCGGCAACCTGTGCCACTTTGCGGATACCACCGAAAATGATCGGTGCGGTCATCAGCACCAGGCCGATGGCCACCAGGTTTTTGTCCCAGCCCCACGCGCCTTCGGTTGCAGCCACGATGGAGTTGGCTTGTACTGCGTTAAACACCAGGCCGAAAGCGATGATCAGCGAGATGGAGAAAGCAATACCCAGCCAGCGCTGGCCCAGGCCTTTCTGGATGTAGTAAGCCGGGCCGCCACGGAAGGTACCGTCGTGGTGGTTTACCTTGAACAGCTGGGCCAGCGTGGATTCGGCAAACGCACTGGCCATACCCAGCAGCGCGGTCATCCACATCCAGAACACGGCACCTGGGCCGCCCAGGGCAATGGCCGTGGCCACACCGGCGACGTTGCCGGTACCCACACGGCTAGCCAGGCCGGTAGCAAAAGCCTGGAAGGAGGAAATATCGCTGCCTTCGCTGTTGTGGCCGCGGCCACCCAGCATTTCCTGCCAGCCGCGCGGCAGCAGGCGAATCTGCATAAAGCCCATGCGCACGGTAAAGAACAGGCCTACGCCAATCAGGATATAGATAAGTAGCTGACCCCAAACCAGGTCATTGCCTGCATTAATCAGGCTGTGCAGCATTTCCATTCGGACTCCTCAAGAATGAAGGTGTTGTTAAGTGCCGGTTTTCCGGTCTTTGTTATTTTCGGTAAGGAACTTTCCCCGTTTCGGGGGCGCCATCATAGCGCAGTTGTACATTGTATGCGCTCATAAATGAAAAAAATGACAGTAAAAGCAATGATTTATGGCAAATTGCTAGTGAATTTGAAACTAAATATTCAATTGTGAATGCATGGTATTGTTCGCACGGCAGCGCGGGTACCTGATGCAGGCGCGGTATCGCTGCTGCCGGGTATCTGTGGGATGGCGGTTGGTTAGCCAGGCGGAGGAGGCCTATTTGTCTAGCAGGCGGCTCACCAGCGCGCGTACGCGCGGGGCGCCAATCAGCACCAGCGGGAAGGCGCAGCACCATGCCAGCAGCCAGGCGTGCAGCCAGCGCGCAGGAAAGCCAGCGTCCAGGCCGGTATTGATGCCAGTGAGAATGCCGGACATGAAGAACGCCATATAGCCGGACATGAACAGGGCGAAAAGCAGGGTGTGTTTACGGGTAGGCATGGCAGGATTTGCGCAAAAAAACGCGCATGGTAAAGCGCAGCGCGCCGGCTGGCTACCCTTGCCAGTGCAGGGTTATTGGCTGGCGCACGGGAAACGGCAGGCGTAAAAAAACCGGGCCGCAGCCCGGTTTGCCGGCAGTGCCTTTCTGTGTGTCGTGGCACTGTGTATCAAGGGTATGGTCGTGCTGGCTGTCGTACCAGTCGTCCAGCTCGGCCAGCAGGTGTTGCTTGCCGGCAAAGCGGGCGCTGCTCTGGCTGCGCTGGTGGGCGCCGCCTTTTTTCAGCAAAGGGCTGTGCGCAAACGGGTTGCGCGGTTTCAGGGTGCTCATGCGTACTCCTGTGGGTGATCAGTCAGGTTGGCCGCATGCGGCCAACCTGGCGGGGGTTAGCCGGCCTGGTGAATCAGGCTGGCGACTTTGGTGGTAATGATATCCACTGCCGGGTCGTTGGCGCCATGCGGCAGGATCACGTCGGCAAAGCGTTTGGTCGGCTCGATGAACTGGTTGTGCATCGGGCGCACGGTGCTCAGGTACTGTTCTATCACGTTGTCGGTGGTGCGGCCACGTTCAGCGATATCGCGCTTCAGGCGGCGGATAAAGCGCACGTCCGGGTCGGTATCCACAAAAATCTTCAGCGACATCATGTCGCGCAGCGCTGCGTCGTACAGCGGAAACAAGCCTTCGATCACGATCACGGGCGCGGGCTGCACGGTGACGGTGGTGTCGGCGCGGGTGTGGTTGGAAAAGTCATACACCGGCATCTCGATGGCGCGGCCGTTGCGCAGGTCGTCAATGTGCTCGATCAGCAGCGGCCAGTCAAAGGCATGCGGATGGTCGTAGTTGGTACTCAGGCGTTGTTCAAACGTGAGGTGGCTTTGGTCGCGGTAGTAGTAGTCCTGCACGATGACCGCGGCCATCTCGGTGCCGATGGTTTCCAGCACCTTGCGGGTCACCGTGGTTTTGCCGCTGCCGCTGCCGCCAGCGACGCCGATAATGAACGGTGTCGACATAATCACCTTGCCTGAATGTGAAAAAAACGCGCCATTCTAATGACTTGGCGCGCTGGCCACCACTATTTTTGTCAGTCTTGGCACAACATGCCAAAGGCAAGCCGGCCGGGCTGCTGGGCCTGCGCTGTTTATAGCATTTGCCCGGTTATTTTCCTGGCCAGAATGACAAACGCCCTGCATGAAGCAGGGCGCGGTGCGTGGCAGCAGGGCTTATTCTGCCTCGTCGATCCAGGCCTGCTGGATGGCTTCCAGTACCTTCTCGCCGCCACGGCTATGGTCGTCGTCAAAGCCTGGCAGGTTTACCACCCAGTTGTGCAGGTCGGTAAAGCGCACGGTTTTCGGGTCGGTGTCCGGCTGGCTATCGTACAGCTCGATGGCAATCTGGTTGATGTCGGTCCATTTCATGGCCAGGCTCCTTAGTGGTGCTCGCGGGCGTGGTTGATGGTGTAGCGTGGAATCTCTACCACCAGGTCTTCATCGGTCACGATGGCCTGGCACGACAGGCGTGATTGGGCTTCCAGGCCCCAGGCCTTGTCCAGCATGTCGTCTTCCAGCTCGTCGGACGGTGGCAGCGAGTTGAAGCCTTCGCGTACCACAATGTGACAGGTGGTGCAGGCGCAGGACATTTCGCAGGCGTGTTCGATTTCGATGTCGCTCGCCAGCAGGGCATCGCACACGGTGGTGCCGGTGGCAACGTCGTCGATAACGGCGCCATCGGGGCACAGGTCTGCGTGAGGCAGCACGATGATACGCGGCATGGTGTGTTCCTTTAGGTGTTTGCTGCCGCTACGGCACGTTGGCCGCAGCGGGTTTACAGGTTGCCGATGTGTTTGCCCTTCAGGGCTTGCTGGATGTTGCGGTCCATACGGCGTGCGGCGAATTCTTCGGTAGCCTGGCTCAGGCGTTGCGTCGCGGCGTTCACCTCACGCGTGGTTTGCGTGGCAATGGCGCTGTGCAGGCCGGCGATGGCATCGTCCAGCTGGCTGCGCTCGTCGGCTGCCAGCAGGTCGCCATCGGCAGCCAGGGCCGCGGTGGTGGCGGCGATCAGGCCTTCGGCGTCCACAATCGCTTCGCGCAGCTTGCGCGCGGCGATGTCGTCTTGCACGTGGGCGAGCGAATCGGTCAGCATGCGGCTGATGTCGTCGTCGGACAGGCCGTAGCTAGGCTTTACCTCGATACTGGCTTCCACGCCCGATGTCTGCTCGCGGGCGGTGACCGAGAGCAGGCCGTCGGCGTCTACCTGGTAGGTGACGCGGATGCGGGCGGCCCCCGCCACCATCGGCGGTATGCCACGCAGCACAAACTTGGCCAGGCTGCGGCAGTCGCTTACCAGCTCGCGTTCGCCTTGCAGGATGTGTACCGACATGGCGGTCTGGCCGTCTTTGAAGGTGGTGAATTCCTGCGCGCGCGCTACCGGAATGGTGCTGTTGCGCGGGATGATTTTTTCGGTCAGGCCGCCCATGGTTTCAATGCCCAGCGACAGCGGAATCACGTCCAGCAGCAGCCATTCGTCTTCGCCCTTGTTGCCGGCCAGTACATTGGCCTGGATGGCCGCGCCCAGCGCTACCACTTTATCCGGGTCCAGGTTGGTCAGCGGGGTCTGGCCAAAGTACTGGCCGACAGCTTTCTGGACGTGCGGCATGCGCGTGGCGCCGCCTACCATCACCACGCCTTTGACGTCTGCGGCGCCGATTTTGGCGTCGCGCAGCGCTTTGCGTACCGGCAGCAGGGTCTTGTCGATCAGCGTTTTGCTGATGTCGTGGAAGATGGCCTGGGTCAGCAGCAGGTCCACGGTCAGGCCGTCGGACAGCAGGGCGGTAATGCGGGTGTCGGCGTGCTCGGTCAGCGCTTCTTTGGCTTCGCGGGCACGGGTCAGCAGCAGGCGCGTGTCGTGCGCGTTCAGGCCGTGCAGGTCGGCTTGCTCCAGAATCCAGCAGTAGATGCGGTGGTCGAAGTCGTCGCCACCCAGCGACGAATCGCCGCTGGTGGACAGCACCTCGAACACGCCACGGCTCAGCGCCAGTACCGATACGTCGAAGGTACCGCCGCCCAGGTCGTACACCACGTAGGTGCCTTCAGCGCCGTTGTCCAGGCCGTAGGCAATGGCTGCAGCAGTGGGTTCGTTCAGCAGGCGCAGCACATTCAGCCCGGCCAGGCGGGCGGCATCCTTGGTGGCCTGGCGCTGGGCGTCGTCAAAGTAGGCGGGTACGGTAATCACGGCACCCACCAGCTCGCCGCCCAGGCTGTCTTCGGCGCGGCTGCGCAGGGTGCGCAGGATGTCGGCCGATACCTCTACCGTGCTCTTGGCGCCGGCGCGGGTCAGCAGCTGCACCATGCCGGGGGCGTCCACAAAGCGGTAGGGGCTGCGGCCAACGTCCTGGATATCGGCCAGGCCGCGACCCATGAAGCGTTTTACCGACACGATGGTGTTGTTGGGGTCGCGGCTTTGCTCGGCTTGCGCGGCGTAGCCAACAACAACGTCGCCTTGCTCGGCGTAGCGCACGACCGATGGCAGCAGGCTGCGGCCGTGCTCGTCGGGCAGTACCGTGGCGGAGCCGCTCTTGACGGTGGCGACCAGCGAGTTGGTGGTACCCAGGTCGATGCCTACCGCCAGGCGGTGTTGGTGCGGGGCGGCGGACAAGCCGGGTTCGGCAATTTGCAATAGGGCCATGGCTGCTTGCTTACTCTATGCAGTGGCCAGCGTGGGCTGGCGCGGTATGTTTAGTACAGCAACGCTTCGATGGCGTCGCCGATTTCCTGATCCAGTTTTTCCAGAAAGCGCAGCTTGCGTACCGCCAGTGCGGCTGCAGCGTGGTCTGCCTGCTCGTCCAGCGCGCTGCCCAGCTCGGCTTCCAGGCCTTTCACGTCGCCGCGCAGCTGCTGCGACAGTGCTTCCAGCTGGTCAACGTTGGCCGCGGCACGGGCGTCGGCAATGGCTTCTCGCCATTCCATCTGCGCCATCAGAAAAGCGGCCGGCATGCTGGTATTGGTTTCTTCGGCGGTGTCGACGCCGGCCAGCTGCAACAGGTAGCGGGCACGGGCGACCGGCGATTTCAGCGTCTGGTAGGCTTCGTTCACACGGGTGGCGCGCATCAGGGCCACGCGCTTTTCGGCGTCCTGGCCGCTGACATAGCGGTCGGGGTGCACTTCGGCAGCGGCGGTGCGCCAGGCGCTATCCAGCTGGGCCGTGTCGATGGCGAAACGGCGCGGCAGGTTGAACAGCGCAAAGTGATCCTGCGTGAAGTCGGTGCTCATGAACGCTTTCTGCAAAAACCGGGTAAGGATGAAACGACAACACCGGCCAGCCCGCGCTCGCGCAGGCAGGGCCGGTGGCAGCAGGGGCTTAGACGTTGAAGCTTTCGCCGCAGCCGCACTCGTCCTTCACGTTCGGGTTGTTGAACTTGAAGCCTTCGTTCAAGCCTTCCTTGGTGTAGTCCAACTCGGTGCCTTCCAGGTAGGCCAGGCTCTTGGCGTCGGTAAACACGGTGACGCCGTGGCTCTGGAAGGTGATGTCGTCATCGGTGGCGACATCGACAAACTCCAGCTTGTAGGCCATGCCGGAACAGCCGGAAGTTTTCACCCCCAGGCGGATGCCCAGGCCCTTGCCGCGTTTGGCGATGAAGTTGCTGACGTGCTTTGCTGCGCTTTCGGAGAGCGTGATTGCCATGATTGCGTCTGCCTTGTGCTGCTGGCGGGCGTGGGCCCGCCGTCTGTTATTTACCGTGCTTCTGCTTGTAGTCGGCTACTGCGGCCTTGATGGCGTCTTCGGCCAGGATGGAGCAGTGGATTTTTACCGGTGGCAGAGCCAGTTCTTCGGCGATATCGGTGTTCTTGATGGCCAGTGCCTCGTCCAGCGACTTGCCTTTTACCCATTCGGTAATCAGCGAGCTGGAGGCAATGGCGGAGCCACAGCCGTAGGTTTTGAATTTGGCGTCTTCGATCACGCCGTCTTCGCTTACCTTGATCTGCAGTTTCATTACGTCGCCACAGGCCGGTGCGCCCACCATGCCGGTGCCTACCGAGTCGTCACCCTTTTCGAAAGCACCCACGTTGCGGGGGTTTTCGTAGTGGTCCATTACCTTGTCGCTGTATGCCATGATGCTGTCTCCTGCGTGCGGCCAAGGTTGGCCGCATCGTCAAAATGGGGTCTTAGTGGGCTGCCCACTCGATGGTGTTGAGGTCGATGCCGTCCTTGAACATTTCCCACAGCGGGGACATCTCGCGCAGCTTGCCGATTTTGCCTTGCAGCAGGTTCACGGCGTAGTCGATGTCGGCTTCGGTGGTGAAACGGCCAATGGAGAAACGGATGGAGCTGTGTGCCAGCTCGTCGTTACGGCCCAGCGCGCGCAGTACGTAGGATGGCTCCAGCGACGCAGAGGTACAGGCCGAGCCGGACGATACGGCCAGATCGCGAATCGCCATGATCAGGCTTTCGCCCTCTACAAAGTTGAAGCTCACGTTCAGGTTGTGCGGTACGCGTTGGTCCATATCGCCATTGAGGTAGGTTTCCTCGATGGTTTGCAGGCCAGCCCACAGACGGTCGCGCAGGGCGCCCACGCGGGCGTTTTCGCTGTCCATTTCTTCACGGGCAATGCGGAACGCTTCGCCCATGCCCACGATCTGGTGGGTCGCCAGGGTGCCGGAGCGGAAACCGCGCTCGTGGCCGCCACCGTGAATCTGGGCTTCCAGGCGTACGCGCGGCTTGCGGCGGATGTACAGCGCGCCAATGCCTTTCGGGCCGTAGGTCTTGTGGGCCGAGAAGCTCATCAGGTCCACTTTCAGCGCGGCCAGGTCGATGGCGATCTTGCCGGTAGCCTGGGCGGCATCCACATGGAACAGCACGCCACGGGCGCGGCACAGCTCGCCCAGCTGGGCGATAGGCTGGATCACGCCGATTTCGTTGTTCACGGCCATGATGGACGCCAGGATGGTGTCCGGGCGGATGGCAGCTTCAAACGCGGCCAGGTCGATCAGGCCGTTTTCCTGTACGTCCAGGTAGGTCACTTCAAAACCCTGGCGTTCCAGCTCGCGCATGGTGTCCAGTACGGCTTTGTGTTCGGTACGCTGGGTAATCAGGTGTTTGCCCTTGGTCTTGTAGAACTGGGCGGCGCCTTTGATGGCCAGGTTGTTGGACTCGGTAGCGCCCGAGGTCCATACGATTTCTTTCGGGTCGCAGTTCACCAGCTGGGCCACATTGGCCCGGGCGTTTTCTACGGCTTCTTCGGCAGTCCAGCCGTAGCTGTGGCTGCGGCTGGCCGGGTTGCCGAACAGCTCGGTCAGGTAAGGGATCATCGCTTCGGCCACGCGCGGGTCGATCGGCGTTGTGGCGGAATAGTCGAGGTAGATCGGTTGCTTCAGCTCGCTCATATCGGGTTCTCCAGGTGTCGCTTACACAGGGTTGCCAGCGACAGCCTCGCTACAGGTACTGTTGCGACGCAGGGTTCTTTGATCTTGTACTACGGTGGTTTCTTTGGCGCGCTGCTTTACGACCAGGCTGGCCAGGCTGATCTTGGACAGGTAGTCGAAGATGGTCACGTTCAGGTCAGTCCACAGGTCGTGGGTCATGCAGCGGTGGTTGTCGTGGCAGTTTTCACGGCCGGCGCACTGGGTGGCGTCGACGGGTTCATCCACGGCAACAATAATATCGGCAACAGAAATCTCTTCGATGGTGCGGGCCAGGGTGTAGCCACCGCCAGGGCCGCGTACACTGTCTACCAGCTGTGCGCGGCGCAGTTTACCGAAAAGCTGCTCCAGGTAAGACAGGGAGATACCCTGGCGTTCGCTGATACCGGCCAGCGTAACGGGGCCATTGGCTTCGCGCAGGGCGAGGTCCAGCATGGCAGTGACGGCAAAGCGGCCTTTGGTGGTTAAGCGCATGTGTTTGGGCTCCCTGAGTGGTTGACCGGATTATAACTCAATCCCGAGTAATTTGGTCAAGTATTGCCAGCAGGAAGTTCCGGGTAAAAGCAAATAAAGCGGTGGGGTGCAGACAGTGGGCCATGCCCACTTTGAGAGGCCAACGATTTTACCTGTATTTACCTAGTTTGACAGGGTTTTTTGCCCGTATCGGGACTGGGGGCGCGGGTGAAAACCGGCATGCCAGGTAGCCTTGGTGTATGATTCGCGCAAACACTTGTTTGAATTGCGGGCAGCCGTGCTGCCCAGACAGAAGGAACAGCCATGAATAAAGTGGTGATCAGCGGTACCGGCCTGTTTACCCCGCCGCATGCGGTGAGCAATGAGCAGCTTGTGGTGGCTTTTAACAGCTACGTTGCCGCATTCAATACAGAAAACCAGGACGCCATCGCCCGTGGCGAGTTGGCCGCATTGGCAGAATCCAGCGCCGAGTTCATCGAAAAAGCCTCCGGCATCAAGCAGCGCTATCTGATGAACGCCAGCGGCGTGCTGGACCCGGCGCGCATGGCACCCTATCTGCCGGAGCGTAGTAATGACGCGCTGTCGGTGCAGGCCGAGATGGCCGTGGCCGCCGCCACCGAGGCGCTGGCCAACGCCGGCAAGACCGCTGCCGACATCGATATGGTGATCGTGGCCTGCTCCAATCTGCAGCGCCCCTACCCGGCAGTGTCCATCGAGGTTCAGCAAGCACTGGGTATCAACGGTTACGCTTTTGATATGAACGTGGCCTGCTCGTCGGCTACCTTCGGCATCCAGACCGCCGTCAACGCCATCGCCGCCGGCCAGGCGCGCGCCGTGCTGATGCTGAACCCGGAAATCTGCTCCGCCCACCTGAACTTCCGCGACCGCGACAGCCACTTCATCTTTGGCGATGCCTGCACTGCCGTGGTACTGGAAGCGGCCGACACCGCCACCGCGGCCAACGTGTTCGAGGTGCTGGGCTGCAAGCTGGCTACCGTGTTCTCCAATAACATCCGCAATAATTTCGGCTTCCTGAACCGCTGTGACGAAAGCGGCATCGGCCAGCTGGACAAGCTGTTCGTGCAGCAAGGCCGCAAGGTATTCAAGGAAGTGTGCCCGATGGTAGGCGAGCATATCGTGGCCCATTTGCAGGCCAATGGTATCGAGCCACAGGGCGTGAAGCGCTTCTGGCTGCACCAGGCCAACCTGTCGATGAACCAGCTGATCGCCCGCCGCGTGCTGGGCCGTGACGCCGAGGGCAGCGAAGCGCCGGTGATTCTGGACAGCTACGCCAATACCAGCTCCGCCGGTAGCGTGATTGCCCTGCACCTGCACCACGCCGACCTGCAAAGCGGCGATATCGGTGTGCTGTCGTCGTTCGGCGCCGGCTACTCGGTAGGCTCGGTGATTCTGCGCAAACGCTAAGGCCTAAGGTTGGCCGCAGGCATCAAAAAGGCGCCTATGGGCGCCTTTTTCTATTCCTGTGTCAGTGCGCGGCCCCACGGCACCAGCTCGGGGTCATTGACCACCCGCAGGGTAGCCAGGCGGAAGTCCTGCAAGATCGCCGAGCGGCTGCCGCTGGACGGGTAGGCAATCACGTATTCGTGTTTGGCCGGTGTCATGAACGGGCGGGTGACCACGCCCTGGGTTGCCCAGAAGTCGGACGCAAACGGCTCCACGATGGACACGCCAAAGCCGTTGGCCACCATGGCGTAACGCGTGTGTGAGGTATGGGTGCGAATGTTGTAACGTGGCGACACCCCGGCATGGCCAAAATACTTTTGTTCCTGATTCTGGCTCAGCGGGTAGTTGGGCATCCAGCCAATGACTGTCTCTTCGGCCAGGTCCTGCGGGGTGATGAAGTCGCGCTCGGCCAGCGGGTGGCCGGCTGGCAGCGCACACAGCACGTCGGCTTCCAGCAGCGGCTCTACCTCGATGCCGGCAATGGCGGGAAACGCCAGGCTGATCGCTACATCCACTTTCAGGTCTTGCAGTTTGACCGTCACTTCGGCATTGCCGACCGTGTCGATGCGTACCGGTACATCTGGGCGCAGCTTGAAAAATTCGTTCAGGATTTGCGGTAGCAGGCTGGTGGACAGTACCGGCATGCAGGCGATGGCCAGGCCTTCGTTTTCCTCGGCGCGGATGGTTTCCGCGGCTTGCCGCAGGCGCTCCAGCCCCAGAAAGTTTTCTTCTACCGCCCGCTGAAAGCGGATACCCGCCGTGGTGGGCTCCAGCCGGCCTTTGGCGCGGTTGAACAGCCGAAAGCCCAGGTCGTCTTCCAGGTCGGCGATCAGCCGGCTGATGGCGGGCTGGGTAATGTGCATGCGCCGCGCGGCCGCTACCGTGGTGCCGCAGCTCATCAGGCAACGAAATGCCTCTATCTGTCGAAAACGAATCATTTTTGTTTGGGTGGGTCAAGGTTGGCCGCAGTTGGCGATAGATACCTAGGCTATAACAAAATCACATAGAACATCAATTTTCCTCAGTGGATGTGATATCCGTGCTGTGAAATACTCAGCCGCGATCGGACAGGGACACTGTCTGACAGCCTGGGCTGCAGCTTGTCTACACTTGGTGCAACAACACGTCATGCATAAATGTGTTTTGCATCAATAAAGCGCCAAAAACACAACAAGCGCGCTGCCAGCACCTGGTTTTGTAGTGAAAAATAACAAGCAAGCCTTGTTGGCGTTTTATTGCCTTGCATAATGTATACGCCGGGGGCTAACGATAAACCGGCACGGCGTTTGCATTGTCATGACGTGCGATGCCCAAGCATCACTTCCATCAAAGTAGAAATAGGGAATAGAGAAACCATGCGAGTTGCCAAACATTTGCTGTTTGCAGCCGGCCTGACCGCCGCTGCCACTGCCGCTAACGCTGCCGGCACCCTGATTTACTGCTCCGAAGCCAGCCCGGAAGGCTTTGATTCGGCACAGTACACCGGTGGTTCCACCTTCGATGCTGCTGGCCACGCCATGTTCAACCGCCTGGTTGAATTCGAAAAAGGCTCCACCAAGACCGTCCCTGGCCTGGCCGAGTCCTGGACCGTGTCTGCCGATGGCAAGGAATACACCTTCAAACTGCGCAAAGGCGTGAAGTTCCACACCACCGACTACTTCACTCCTAGCCGTGATTTCACCGCTGACGACGTGGTATTCAGCTTCAGCCGCATGGTTGACAAGAATCACCCGTTCAACAAAGCCTACCCGGTTGAATTCCCGTACGCTTCCGACACCGGCCTGGACGCCAACATCGTGAAGGTAGAGAAAGTTGACGCCAACACCGTCAAGTTCACCCTGAAAGACCCGGATGCCGACCTGCTGGCCAAAGTCGCCATGCCGTTTGCGTCCATCCTGTCGGCCGAGTACGCCGACAAGCTGGTAAAAGAAGGCAAAGCCTCCCTGATCAACCAGCAGCCGGTAGGTACTGGCCCGTTCATTCTGGTGCGCTACCAGAAAGATGCCCAGATCCGTTACAAGGCTAACAAGCAGTACTGGAAAAAGGGCGACGTGAAAGTCGACAACCTGATTTTCGCCATCACCACCGACGCCTCGGTACGCGCCCAGAAGCTGAAAGCGGGCGAGTGCCACATCATGTCGTATCCGAAGCCACAAGACCTGGCCGGCATGAAAACCGACCCGGCACTGAAAGTGACCACTGCACCGGGCTTCAACATCGGCTACCTGTCGTACAACACCGAGAAGCCACTGTTCAAGAAACTGGAAGTACGCCAGGCACTGGACATGGCCATCAACCGCAAAGCCATCATCGATGCGGTATACCAAGGCCAAGGCCAGGAAGCGGCCAACCCGTTCCCGGCTTCGCTGTGGTCGTACAACAACAAGCTGCGTAACCCGGCTGTAGACGTGGCCAAGGCCAAGGCGCTGCTGGCCAAGGCTGGCTACCCGAACGGCTTCGAGATCACCCTGGGGGCCATGCCGGTACAGCGCCCGTACAACCCGAACGCCAAGCTGATGGCTGAAATGATCCAGTCTGACTGGGCCAAAATCGGCGTGAAAGCCAAAATCACCACCTACGAGTGGGGCGAGTACCTGAAACGCATGAAAAACGGCGAGCACGACACCGGCCTGATCGGCTGGACCGGCGATTACGCCAGCCCGGACAACTTCCTGGGCGTGCTGCTGACCTGCGAAGCCGTGGGTGGCTCCAACTACGCTCGTTACTGCAACAAGGACTTCGATGCTGCCGTGCTGAAAGCACGCAAGAGCACCGACCTGAAAGAGCGTACTGCGCTGTACCAGAAAGCCCAGGAGATCTTCAAGAAAGATCTGCCATGGTCCACCATCGCTCACTCGACAGTGAACCAGCCAATGCGTAAAGAAGTGAACGGCTTCAAGATCAGCCCGTTCGGCGACTACTCCTTCGTGGGTGTTAGCGTTAAGTAAGCTAATAGACGGGGCCTAGGCCCCTGTCTGGCACAAGGAGGCTTCGGCCTCCTTGTTTGCTCATTGGCGAGCCGTTTATGCAAACGGTAACTATCGAGATGGTTAGTTATGGTGGGTTGATCTGTATCAAGGTGGCAAGGGCAGGGCAGCGCTAAAGTGCGTTCTGCCGTGGCGGCCTTGTTGCTGGTATAGGTGGGTGGTTCAGTTGCAAGCTGCCCGGCACCCCTCCCTTCTGCTGTTCTGCTGATAGTTTCCCGTTTGTCTGCGTTTTCTGGCTGTACGCGTCGTGCCTCACAAGGGCATGCACGGGAGACTCATTCAACATGTTTTCATTCATTCTGCGCAGGCTGGGTGTACTGATCCCCACCTTCTTCGGCATTACGCTGATTACTTTTGCGCTTATCCGCATGATTCCTGGTGACCCCATCGAAGTCATGGTCGGCGAGCGCACGCTAGACCCGGTGATGCACGCCGCGGCCATCAAGCGCCTGGGCCTGGACCAGCCGCTGTACGTGCAATATTTCGACTACGTTTCCAAGCTGTTCCACGGTGATCTGGGCGCGTCGCTCAAGACCCAGGAAAGCGTATGGAAAGAGTTCACTACCCTGTTCCCCGCTACGCTGGAGCTGGCGCTCTGTGCGCTGGTGTTTGCCACGGTCTTTGGCCTGCTGGCCGGCGTGGTGGCCGCCATCAAGCGTGGTTCCATGTTTGACCACGGCGTAATGGGCTTGTCCCTGACCGGCTTCTCGATGCCGATCTTCGTGTGGGGCCTGCTGGCCGTCATGTTCTTCTCGGTATTTCTGGGTTGGACACCGGTATCGGGCCGTATCGACCTGATGTTTGACGTGCAGCCGCAAACCGGCTTCATGCTGATTGATGCCTGGCGTGCCGAGGCGCTGGACCCTGACCTGAACACTGGCGCCTTCAAGGACGCGGTGATGCACCTGATCCTGCCCACCATCGTGTTGGGAACCATCCCGCTGGCCACCATTGCCCGGATGACGCGTTCGTCCATGCTGGAAGTGCTGCGCGAAGACTACGTGCGTACCGCCCGCGCCAAAGGCCTGTCGCCAGCCCGCGTGATCTTTATCCACACCCTGCGTAATGCGCTGATTCCGGTGCTGACCGTGATCGGCCTGCAAGTGGGCACACTGATGGGTGGTGCGGTGCTGACGGAAACCATTTTCTCCTGGCCGGGCATCGGCAAATGGCTGATTGAGGCCATTGGCCGCCGCGATTACCCGGTGGTGCAAAACGGCATCCTGATTGTGGCCACGTTGGTGATCCTCACCAACTTCGTCGTTGACATCCTGTACGGCATCGCCAACCCGCGCATCCGTCACGCCAAATAAGCAGGTAGAAACATGGCTAATGTGAATACATCGCCGCAGCTTGCGGCCAACGATGACCCGGCACTGACTTATCCGTCGCCCTTCAAGGAATTCTGGCAAAGCTTCAGCCAGAACAAGGGCGCGGTAGCCGGCCTGGTCTTTATGTCCATCGTGCTGTTCTGTGCACTGTTTGCCGGCCTGATTTCGCCGCACGACCCGCTGGAGCAGTACCGCGACCACCTGCTGACCCCGCCATCGTGGGCGCAAGGTGGCAGCAGCCAGTTCCTGCTGGGTACCGACGAGCTGGGCCGCGACATCATGGCGCGCCTGTTCCACGGTGCGCAGATGTCGCTGCTGATCAGCCTGATCTCGGTATTGCTGTCGCTGGTACCCGGCGTGATCCTGGGCCTGTTGGCCGCGTTTTTCCCCAAAGTCATGGGCGGCCTGATCATGCGCCTGATGGACATCATGATGGCGCTGCCGTCGCTGCTGCTGGCCATCGCCATCATGGCCATTCTGGGGCCTGGTCTGGTGAACGCCATGATCGCCATTGCTGTCGTGGGCCTGCCAGGCTACGTGCGCCTGACGCGCGCCTCGGCCATGACCGAGCTGAACCGCGACTACGTGACCGCTGCCCGGGTATCCGGCGCCGGCCTGCTGCGCCTGATGTTTGTCACCGTGCTGCCTAACTGCATGGCACCGCTGATCGTGCACGCCACCATGAGCTTCTCTGCCGCCATTCTGGAAATCTCGGCACTGGGCTTCCTGGGCATGGGCGTACAGCCGCCTACCCCGGAGTGGGGCACCATGCTGTCCAGCGCACGGGATTACATGACTAGCGCCTGGTGGGTCGTGCTGATGCCTGGCCTCACCATTCTGCTGGCCGTGCTATCGATCAACCTGATGGGTGATGGCCTGCGTGACGCGCTGGACCCGAAAATGAAGCGCGCGGCGTAAGGGGAAATCATGAGTCTGTTGCAAATCAAGAACCTGTCGGTAGAGTTTGGCAATGCGGCCAACCCTTTCCGCGCAGTAGAAGGCCTGGACCTGAACGTCAACCAGGGTGAGATCGTGGGCATTGTTGGCGAATCCGGCTCGGGCAAATCGGTCACCATGATGGCCATGATGGGCCTGTTGGAAGGCCAGGGCCGCATCGTGGCTGACCAGCTGGAATTCGACGGTAAAAACCTGCTCACCATCAGCGCCAAAGAGCGCCGCAAGATCGTAGGCAAAGACATTGCCATGATCTTCCAGGACCCGATGACCTCGCTCAACCCCACCTACATCGTGGGTTACCAGATCATGGAGGTACTGAAAGTCCACCAGGGCCTGCGTGGTGCCGAGCTGAAAGCCCGTGCACTGGAGCTGATGGAGCTGGTAGAGATCCCCGCGCCCAAGAGCCGGCTGGAAGCCTACCCGCACCAGCTGTCCGGCGGCATGAGCCAGCGCGTGATGATTGCCGTGGCCCTGGCCTGTAACCCCAAGCTGCTGATCGCCGACGAGCCCACCACCGCGCTGGACGTGACCATCCAGGCCCAGATTATGGATCTGCTGGTGAACCTGCAAAAAGAGCGCAATATGGCGCTGCTGATGATCACCCACGATCTGGCGGTCATCGCCGAGGTAGCCCACCGCGTGGCGGTGATGTACGCCGGCCAGGTGGCCGAAGAAGGCGTGGTGCCGCAGCTGTTCCGCCAGCCAGTGCATCCGTACACCCATGCGCTGCTGTCGTCCATTCCCGAGCACAGCAAGGGCGCGCACCGCTTGTCCACGCTGCCCGGCATTGTGCCCGGCCAGTACGACCGCCCCAAAGGCTGCCTGCTGAGCCCGCGTTGCCCGCACGTGCAGCCGCGCTGCCGTGACGAGCGCCCGGCCATTACCCCGCACCAGCACGGCGCCGTGCGTTGCTTCTACCCGCTGTTCGATAAGGAGGCCTCATGAGCCATACCGTCATGCAGGCTCGCGACCTGACCCGTCACTACGAAGTCTCGCAGGGCTTTTTGAAGCCCAAGGCCATGGTCAAGGCGCTGAACGGCGTCTCGTTCGAACTGAAAGCCGGCAAAACGCTGGCCGTGGTGGGCGAATCCGGCTGCGGCAAATCCACGCTGGCACGCCAGCTCACGCTGATCGAAGCCCCCACTGCCGGTTCGCTGGTGCTGGAAGGCGTGGATATTGCCAAGGCCAGCAAAGCCCAGCTCAAGGCCCTGCGCAGCAAGGTGCAGATGGTGTTCCAGAACCCGTACGCCTCGCTAAACCCGCGCCAGAAAATCGGCGACCAGCTGGGCGAGCCGCTGCTCATCAATACCCATCTGAGCGCCAAAGAGCGTGAGGAAAAAGTACGCGCCATGATGAAGCGCGTCGGCCTGCGCCCCGAGCACTACTACCGCTACCCGCACATGTTCTCCGGTGGCCAGCGCCAGCGTATCGCCATCGCCCGCGCCATGATGCTGCAGCCGCAAATCGTGGTGGCCGACGAGCCCACCTCGGCGCTGGACGTCTCCATCCAGGCCCAGGTGCTGAACCTGTTCATGGACCTGCAGGACGAGTTCAACACCGCCTACGTGTTCATCTCGCACAATCTGGCCGTGGTAGAGCACGTGGCCGACGACCTGATGGTGATGTACTTGGGCCGTGCGGTAGAAGTGGGCACCAAGGAAGCGATCTACGACAAGCCGCTGCACCCGTACACGCAAGCGCTGCTGTCGGCCACGCCGTCCATTCATGAAGAAGACCGCCGCGTGAAGATCAAGATCCAGGGCGAGCTGCCCAGCCCGCTGAACCCGCCTACGGGCTGCGCTTTCCACAAGCGCTGCCCGTATGCCACGGCGCAGTGCAGCCAGGACGTACCGCAGCTGCGCACCCTGTTGGGGCGTGAAGTCGCCTGCCACCACGCAGAAACCATCAACGCTTGACCTGCCTGCGTTAAAATGGCGCCGCCGTGGTGAAAACACCGCGGCGGCGCTTTTTTACTGCAGTGCAGCAATAAATGCCTTGTTCCCCCCTGTTCAAGCAGGATACATTCCGCCATGCCTCATACCCACAAAGGAAAGCGTCAATTGAAGCGAGCTGTCTACGCCGGTAGTTTCGACCCGGTCACCAATGGTCATCTGTGGATGATCCGCGAAGCCGTCGACCTGTTCGACGAGCTGGTGGTGGCCATCGGGGTGAACCCGGAAAAGCGCTGCACTTTCGATGTGGAAGAGCGCCTGGACATGCTGCGCGCCGTGACGCGCGGCTTTTCCAAGCTGAAGGTGGAAGTCTTCGAAAACCAGTTTCTGGTGAACTACGCGCAAAGCATCGACGCCAACTACATCGTGCGCGGCATCCGTACCGCCAGCGATTACGAATACGAGCGCACCATGCGCTACATCAACTCTGACCTGCACGCCGACATCACCACCATTTTCCTGCTGCCACCGCGTGAATATGCCGAGGTATCGTCTACCATGGTAAAAGGCCTGATGGGCCCCGCCGGCTGGGAGCAGATGATTCGCCAGTACGTACCCGAGCCGGTGTACCGCAAGCTGGTGAACTACTATCAGCAGCAAGGCTAGCCTGCGGCCAACCCTGGCCACCCCGCATTCCCCCGCGCCGGATGCCCTCCGGCGCGCTGCATTTCAAAAGAGGTTTTTCATGGTAGACGTATCGGCCTTTACTGGCCGCCTGGCCAAAAATTACAAGCACTACAGCAAATGGGCGCGCCGCAACGGCCTAGACGCCTGGCGCCTGTACGACCGTGACGTACCGCAGTTTCCGCTGATCATCGACCTGTACGGTAACCGCATCCACCTGCAGGAATACGACACCGGCTGGCAGATCGAAGACGCCGACTACCAGGCCTGGATCGCCGCCGTGCAGCAGGCCATCTGCGACGTTACCGGCGTACCGCTGTGGCAGATCTCGCTGAAAACCCGCCGCCGCCAGAAAGGCGAAAGCCAGTACGAAAAAACCGGCCGCGAAGGCGAAGACTTCATTGTGGAAGAACAAGGCCAGCGCTTTTGGGTCAACCTGGACGCCTACCTGGACACCGGCTTGTTTCTGGACCACCGCAACACCCGCCGCCGCGTGCGTGACGAGGCCGCCGGCAAGCGCTTTCTCAACCTGTTTGCCTATACCGGCAGCTTTACCTGCTACGCCGCCAGTGGCGGGGCGGTATCCAGCGAAACGGTCGATCTGTCCAACACCTACCAGGCCTGGAGCCGCCGCAACTTCGAGCTGAACGGCCTGGACCTGGCCAAGCACGTGCTGATCCGCGACGACGTGTTCCAGTACCTGGAAGACGCCTGGGTCGCCGGCAAGCAGTTCGACCTGATCGTGATGGACCCGCCCAGCTTTTCCAACAGCAAGAAAATGATGGACGAGCTGGACGTACAGCGCGACCAGCTCAAGCTGGTAGACGGCGCCATGCGCCTGCTGGCGCCGGATGGCGTGCTGTATTTCAGCAATAACCTGCGCAGCTTCACGCTGGACGAACGCCTGGTGGCCGACTACGCCGTGCGCGACATCAGCGCACAGTCGGTGCCGGAAGACTTTCGTAACAAGAAAATCCACCAGTGCTGGCGCATCACCCATCAGAGCTGAGGCTGGCCATTGCTTAGGCTATCGGGTAGCCCGGATAAGCCCTCGGCGCATCCGGGGGCGCTATGGGCATCAACGTTGGCCGCGCCTTATGCGTTGCGGCCAACTGGAGAGGTGGGGCAGGGCGGGTTCCGCGCAGCACAACCTATCGCCGAGCCTTCGTAAATAGATGCGTTAGGCAGTAGGAACCTGCCCCATCCTGCGCATTGCGGCCAACCTTGCACGTGTATCGTCGCACCGCGCCACCCGCTATCACCCCGATAAAAAAATACCATCTCCGTGTGCTTGTATTCGGCCGCAAAGGTAGCCATCTTGCAGGCTGTGGACGGCAGTGCCGTCGTTTAACCGATCAGGAAACAAGCATGAGCCATATCAACCTTACCGCCGATACCTTCAACGACTACGCCGAGCGCGAGGGTATCGTGATGCTGGATTTCTGGGCCGAATGGTGTGGCCCGTGCAAGATGTTCGGCCCGGTGTTCGAGGCTGCCGCCGAAAAGCACCCGGATATCGTGTTTGCCAAAATCGATACCGAAGCCGAGCGCGAGCTGGCCGGGCATTTCCAGATTCGCTCCATCCCCACGCTGATGGCGCTGAAAGACGGTATCGTGGTGTTTCATCAGGCGGGGGCAATGATGGCTGGCCAGTTTGACCAGCTGATCCAGGCCATCCGCGACCTGGATATGGACAAAGTGCGCGCTGAGATGGCTGCGCAGCAAGACTGAAAGGCTGCACCATGACACCACGCCTTGCCCTGTTATGCCTGGCGGCACCGTTGGCCGCACTGGCTGCCTGCCCGCCACTGCTGAACCATCAAGTACCCGCGCTGATGGGCGGCAAGATCAACCTGTGCGATTACAGCGGCAAGGCCGTGGTGGTGGTGAATACCGCCAGCCAGTGCGGCTTTACCCCGCAATACAAAGGCCTGCAAAGCGTGTGGAAAAGCTACCAGGCCAAGGGCGCGGTAGTGGTGGGCTTTCCCAGCGACGACTTCAACCAGGAGCTGGACAAGGACGCCGAGGTGGCCCAGTTTTGCGAGAGCAATTTTGGCGTGAGCTTCCCCATGGCCAGCCGGGTACACGTGCGCGGCAGCGATGCCCACCCGTTCTACCAGGCGCTGGCCGATGCCAGCGGCACCACGCCCAAGTGGAACTTCTACAAGTACATCATTTCGGCCGATGGCAAGACCGTGACGGCGTTCAGCTCGCTGACCAAGCCGGACTCGGCAGAGTTTCTCAAGGCACTGAACGCCGCGCTGCCGCGTTAAGCCCGGATCGTCTCACGGCACAAGGGCCAGGCCATCGCCTGGCCCTTGTGCTGTCGGACAGGGCGAAAAGTGCGACAGGCTGGCATTTGTCATTTGCCTTTCTGACCGGCGGTTCATTACCATCTGAACTTCGTCGACACAGCCCGGTCTGCTGTCTACCGCTAACCCGCTTACCGACCCTGCTGTCCCATACCCACACCATGCTCAAGCACCTCTTGCCGTTGGCCGCGCTGTTGGCCCTGTCTGCCTGTACCACCCTGAGCACCACCCCGCCCCCGGCGAGCGGTACCGTGCGCTATCAGCCAGCCAGCTTTGCCGACCTGCCCGACTGGGGCCAGAGCATGGCGTCGCAAAGCCTGGAAGGCCTGCGCCTGAGCTGCCGCAGCCTGCAGGGCAGGGCAGCCTGGAAAGATATCTGCGCCGAGGCCGCCACGCTGGATGCGGCCAACCTGCCGGCCATTACCCGCTTTTACGAGGCGCGCTTTGCCCCGTGGCGCATTGTGGAGCCCGGCAACGGCCTGATTACCGGCTATTTCGAGCCACTGCTGGCTGGCAGCCACCAGTACTCAGCCCAAACACCCTATGCCGTGTACGGCGTACCAGCCGACCTGCGCGTGCTGGATGCCAGCGCCGCTCAGCTGGCGGCCAGCGTGCTGGTGGCCCGCCCGGGCGCTGGCAACCGCCTGCAGGTGGTGCCCGGCAAAACCCGCGCCGACGCGGGCGAAGTGCTGGTGAACCCGAAAGATTTTGTGGTGGATAGCCGCACGCGCGCGCTGAAAGGCCGTATCGACAACGGCCGCCTGCTGCCGTATTACACCCGTGCCGAAATCAACGCCGGCAAGGGCATCAACACCGCGCCGGTGCTGGCCTGGGCCGAGGACGATACCGAGCTGTTTTTCCTGCAGGTGCAGGGCTCCGGCCGTATCCAGCTGGAAGACGGCAGCTATGTGCGTGCTGGTTATGCCGAGCAAAACGGCCACGGTTACAAGTCCATCGGCCGCTGGCTGGTGGATAACGGCCAGATGAAGCTATCCGATGTGTCCATGCAAAGCATCAAGGAATGGATTGCGGCCAACCCTGCGCGCAAGCAGGAGCTGTTCAATGCCAACCCCAGCTATGTGTTTTTCAAAACGCTGCCGGCAGATAACAACGGCCCGTTAGGGGCCATGGGTGTGCCATTGCTGGGTGGCTACAGCGTGGCCGTCGACCCGCGCTATATCCCGCTGGGGGCACCGGTGTATCTGTCTACCACCTGGCCGCTGGACGGCGCGCCCCGGCCGCTCAACCGCCTGGTGCACGCGCAAGATACCGGCGGTGCCATTCGTGGCGGTGTCCGTGCCGACTTTTTCTTTGGTTTTGGTACTGAAGCCGGCTTGTACGCAGGCCGCATGAAACAGAGCGGCCGCCTGTGGCTGCTGCTGCCGCGGGGCATGCAGCCTGCGGCCAACCTCTGAAATACCCGATCAAACCGGCTGCGCCTGCTGGCGCAGCTGCCTTGAAGGACTGTGTAATGCATAGCTATCCACTCCGCCCCCGGGCCGCCATGCTGCTGCTGGGCCTGGCCGTGCTGGGCACCGCCTGCAATAAAAGTGATACCGATGCTGCCAAGGCCGCCAGTGCCGCGGCAGCCACGACCCCTGCCCGCGCGCTGTCGCAGGCCGACTTGCTGGTCACGGCAGTAGCGCCGGTGGCCGAGCAGCTGCCGTTTACTGCCACGCTGAACCCGCTAAACAGCGCCGAGGTGGCCGCGCAGAGCGAAGGCACCGTGCTGGCCGTGCTGGTGCGCGAGGGCGAGAGCGTACAGAAAGGCCAGCTGCTGGCGCGCATCGACGCCGAAGCCCTGCGCCAGAACGTCCTGGAAATGCAGGCCCAGCTGGCCAACGACGAAGCGCGGCTGAAGCTGGCCCGCCTCAAACGGGACAAACAGCGCGAGCTGTACCAGCAGGGGTTTATCTCCAAGCTGGCGTTCGACGAAATAGACAACGACTACCAGATTCGCGTGGGCGAGCTGGCCGCGCGGCGCAGCCAGCTGGCGCGGGCCAAAACCAGCCTGGGTGAAACCGAGGTGCGCGCCCCTATGACCGGCACCGTGTATGCACGGCGTACCCAGCCGGGCGAGCAAGCCAGCAAGAACCAGAAGCTGTTTGCCATTGCCGACCTGTCGGTACTGGAGGCCGCGGCCAACATGCCGGCGCGTGACATCGGCAAGCTCAAGCCCGGACAGGCTGCCCGCTTTACGGTAGAAGGGCTGGCTGGCGAGTTCCGTGGCGAGCTGGTACGCATCAACCCGGTAGCGGCCACCGCCACGCGGACGTTTAGCGTTTACCTGCGTGTGGCCAACCAGGATGGCCGCCTGAAAGCCGGCCAGTTTGCCAAGGGCGGTATTGTGCAGCGCGAGGTGCTAGACGCCGTGCGCCTGCCGCAAGCCGCAGTCCAGCAGGCCGACAGCGCCAGCCCGTGGGTGATGCTGGTGCAGGGCGGGCGGCTGGTAAAACAGCCGGTGCGTATTGTGCTGCGCTCGGATAGCGAGCGCGTACTGGCGGTACAAGGCGTGGCCCCCGGGCAGACCATCCTGGCGGCGGCGCTACTGGGCGTGAAGCCCGGCGATGCCGTGACCCTGCCCAAACCTTAAGGAGACACGGCCATGTGGCTGACACGCGTCAGTGTACAAAACCCCTACTTTGCCGCCGTGCTGATGTTGCTGCTCACGGTGCTGGGCCTGTTTGCCTGGCGCAACCTGCCGGTAGAGGAGTTCCCCGATATCCGCTTTCCGGTAGCGGTGGTGTCCACCACCTACCAGGGCGCCTCGCCCGAGGTGGTGGAAAGCGATGTCACCCGCCCTATCGAAGAAGCGGTCAACACCATCAACGGCGTCAAGCACATCCGCTCCTACTCGTTTGAGGGCAGCTCGGTGGTGGTGGTGGAGTTCGAGCTGTCTACCGACGCCGCGCAGGGTCTGCAAGAGGTGCGCGACAAAGTGGGCGCGGTGCAGGGCAGCCTGCGGCGCGAGGTGGATACCCCCACCATTTCGCAGATGAACCCCAACGACGACCCGCTGATGTCCTACACGCTCAGCTCGGCGCAGAGCAGCCAGCGCGACGTGTCCACCTGGGCCGAAAACGTGCTGAAAAAGCGCCTGCAAACCGTAGCCGGTGTGGGTGAGGTGAAGATTGTCGGCGGCAGCAAGCGCGAGGTACGCGTACAGCTGGACCCATACCGGCTGGAGGCGCTGGGCCTGTCGGTGAGCGAGGTGTCGGATGCCATCGCCACGGCCAACCGCGACTACCCGGCCGGCCAGGTCAGCACGCAGAGTAACGAGCTGTCGGTGCGGGTGGCGGGCAAGCTCAAGACCATGGACGATTTCCGTGCGCTGGTGATTGCCAGCCGCGATGGCCGTGACATCCGCCTGGCCGACGTGGCCGAGGTAGACGACGCCGAAGCCGAGCGCAACAGCATTACGCTGATCGACGGCAAGCCTGGTGTGGGCCTGGATATCCGCGCCGCGCGTGGCGCCAATGTGGTGAGCGTGGCCGACGGCGTGAAACGCATTGTGGCGGAATACCAGCCGCAGGCTCCGGCCGGCACCAGCGTGCGCCTGACCTACGACAAGTCGGAAGAGGTAAAAGGCTCGCTGCACGAGGTAGAAAAAACCCTGCTGGAAGGCGCAGCGCTCACCGTGCTGATTGTGTTCCTGTTCCTGGGCAGCTGGCGCAGCACGGTGATTACCGGCCTGACGCTGCCCATCTCCATGATCGGCACGCTGTTTGCCATCCAGGCCATGGGCTTCACCCTGAACATGATGACGCTGATGGCGCTATCGCTATCGGTGGGCCTGCTGATCGACGACGCCATCGTGGTGCGCGAGAACATCGTGCGCCATGCCAACCTGGGTAAAACGCACTTTCAGGCGGCGCTGGACGGTACCAACGAGATCGGTCTGGCGGTGCTGGCCACCACGCTCACCATTGTGGCGGTGTTCCTGCCGGTGGGCTTTATGGGCGGCATTATCGGCAAGTTCTTCCACCAGTTTGGCCTGGCAGTGACGGTAGCGGTGCTGATTTCGCTGCTGGTGTCGTTTACGCTGGACCCGATGTTGTCGTCCATCTGGCACGACCCGCACCGCCATGGCGACAAGCACAAGGGGCCGGTTGGCCGCATGCTGGACTGGTTCGAAGCCTCGCTGGACCGCCTGGGCGATGGCTATGTGGCCACCATCCGCTGGTCGCTGGCACACCGCAAAACCGTGGTAGCCAGTGCACTGGCCCTGACCGTGTGCAGCTTCATGCTGGTGCCCATCATCGGTGGCGAGTTCATGCCGGCCGCCGACAAGGGCGAGTTCCGCCTGACCTTCAAGACGGCCGCCGGCTCTACGCTGGAGTACACCGAAGGCAAAGCACGCGAGGTGGAGCAGCGTATCCGTGCCGTGGTGCCCGAGGTGAAATCCATCGATAGCAAGATCGGCGGCGGCAGCTTTGGTGCCGGCCGCAACGAGGCCCAGCTGTCGATAGATGTCGGTGACAAGCAACAGCGCGAACGCGACCTGTTTGCCCTGATGGCCGCCGCCCGCAGTGCCGCGCAGCCGGTAGCGGGCATCCAGCTGGATTCGGTACAGGAAACCGGCCAGCACGGCCCGCCGGGCAAGCCGGTGAACCTGGGGGTGCGCGGCAGCGACTTGCAAAGCCTGCAGCGCGCCACGGCTGACATCATGGCGGCCATCAAACAGGTGAAGGGCGTGAGCGATGTGGAATCCAGCCTGAACGACGCCGACCCGGCACTCAACGTGCAGCTGCGCCGCGACGCAGCCGCGACGCTGGGGGTAGACCTGGCGCGCGTGGGCAATACGCTGTCGGTATTGCTGGGCGGCAGTACCGCCACCACCTGGGAAGCGCCGGACGGGGAAAACTACAGCGTGCGGCTGCAGATCCCGCGGGATGAACGCGCCGCC
>JAIXTB010000186.1 GCA_027484385.1 Neisseriaceae bacterium
AGGTCACCGCCGTAGCCCAGCACCAGGCACAGCGAGCCACCGGAAAGCTCGTTGATATAGCCCGATGAGGAGAAGCGGGTGATGAAGGGGCGCAGGGGTTTCAGCAGCGCAGCGGCGGCTTTGTAGTCGGCTTCGTTGGTGCTGGCCGGGTTTTTACCCATGTAGTGCAGCACTACCGGGAAGACCTCTGCCGCAGAGTCCAGCATGCTCACGCCGCAGCTTTTCAGCTTGGAAACGTTTTCCTGTTTGAACAACAGGTCCCATTCGTTGGCCGGCAGTTTGCCACCCAGCGCCTTGCTGACTTTGTCGCTGTTGATGCCGATGGTGTTCATGCCCCAGAAGTACGGGATGGCGAACTGGTTACCCGGGTCAAACTGGGCCATGAGTTTCATCAGCTCCGGGTCCAGGTCTTTGTAGTTCGGGATTTTTGCCTTGTTGAGTGGCTGGTACAGGCCTGCCTGGATCTGTTTGGCCAGGAAGGTATTGGAAGGGTGTACCAGATCATAGCCAGACTTGCCGGTCAGCATTTTGGCTTGCAGGATTTCGTTGCTGTCATAGACATCGTAACGCACCTTGATGCCGGTGGCTTTCTGGAAGTTCGGCAAGGTGGATTCGGCAATATAGTCCGACCAGTTGTATACGTTCAGCTCTTTACCTGCTGCCAGAGCGCTGCCAGAGGCGGCGGTTAGGGCCAGGCTGATAGCCAGGGTCAGGGTTGATTTCTTCATCAGGTTCTCCTTGCAGTTAGTCTGCTTATCTCATCATGACAACGTTAGTCTTGCCGTGGTGTCCATTAAAAACCGGCGCGGGAAAATGCTCAACCATTCCCGACCTTACCCGCGCACAAAATGTGCTGAACTATGCTTGTGGTGCCAGATATTGCCATTCCCACGCGGTAACTTGCTGCTGGAAGTGTTGGTGTTCTACCTGTTTCAGCGCCAGGAATACCTTGGCGAAATCCGGCCCGAGTAGCGCATGCAAGTCATGGGCATGTGCAAACGCTTGCATGGCTTCCTGCTGCGAGCCCGGTAAGGTGGCAGCGTGTTGATAGGCGCTATCTGACCGTGGCTGCGTGGCCTCGCATGCTTGCTCCATACCAAGCAAACCGCAGGCCAGTGTGGCAGCCAGAGCCAGATAGGGGTTGGCATCAATACCGGGCAGGCGGTTCTCTACGCGTCGTGCCTGCGGGTGGCAGACGGGCACACGCAGGCCGCAGGTACGGTTATCGTAGCCCCATTCCACATTGATGGGCGCAGCGCTGTGGGCGCATAGCCGACGGTAGGCGTTAGGGTTGGCCGCAAACAGTAGCATGGCTTGCGGCAGGTAGCGTTGCAGGCCGCCAATGTAATGATGAAAGCGCGGGTGTTCGCTGCCATCCGGCTGGGTGAAGGCATTCCGGCCTTGGCTATCCAGCAGGCTTTGGTGAATGTGCATGGCGCTGCCGGGCTGGCCGGGGAAGGGCTTGGCCATGAAGCAGGCCTGCAGGCCGTGTGCACTGGCGAGCTGGCGCAGGGTGCGCGTGAGCAAAAACACCTGGTCGGCCAGCGCCAGCGCCGGGCCGTGCTGCAGGTTGAGCTCGTACTGGCCGCTGCCGACTTCGTGCAGTAGCGTATCGGTGGCAATGCCTTGCTGGTGGCAGGCTTGTTCCAGCGCGGCAAAAAAGGCTTCATGCCGGGCACTATGATCTACCGCATAAGCCGGCCCGACAGTTTCATGCTGCTGGCCTTGTGCATTCAGCAGGTAAAACTCGATCTCTGGCGCCACGATAGGTGTAAAGCCCAGTGCTTCAAAACGCGCCAGTACACGTTTCAGTACGCTACGCGGGGCGGTTTGCAGCAGGGTGCCGTCTTCACTATGGCAATCGTGTATCAGCTGGGCGGTGCGGCGCCCGCTGCCTGGCTTGATGCAGCGTGTGGCCAGGTCGGGAATCAGCCGCAGGTCCGGGTCGGTCTCGGGCACCAGCTGTTGCTGTGGCTCGCCCATCCAGCTTTGTATCAGGCTGACCTGGGGAAAGCGCAGCTCACCCTCGGCCGGGTAATGGGTAACCGGTACCAGCTTGCCGCGGGCTTGGGCATTCAGGTCGGGGATGAGGCATTCGATGTGGGTAATGGCGTGCTCACGCAGCCAGTGCAGCAGGGTCGTCATGATGAGGTGTCCGTAAAGGGTTGGCAGAGTAGCGTGCAGGCATGGCGGCAGGGTTGCCGGCGGCGCTGAGCGGCTGCTCGAAGACCCCCAGGGACACATTGCAAGGAATGCGCAGGGTGCACAGGGTAAGGGTGTGACGCATGTCGCAGCCTTGCAAAGATTGAATGTTTATTTTTTTATTCGATATTGTGGCTATTCGTCAATTATATTTAACGAGCGTGGCGTGATAGATGCGGGTATGTGACGTGCCCGCCACGGTAGCGCGTGGCGTGCGCGGCCGAAATGTGCAAAAATCGAGCCAACTAACGATATTGCAGGTTTTTCCATGCTGGACCGGGACGGATACCGCCCCAATGTCGGAATCATCCTCATCAATGGCAAGCATGAGGTGTTCTGGGGCAAGCGGGTGCGCGAGCACTCGTGGCAGTTTCCGCAAGGAGGCATCAAACCTGGCGAGAGCCCTGAAGCCGCGATGTATCGCGAGCTGCTGGAAGAAGTGGGCTTGCTGCCACAACACGTCAAGATACTGGGTCGCACCCGCGACTGGCTGCGCTACGATGTACCCACCAACTGGGTACGCCGCGAATGGCGCGGTAGCTATCGCGGGCAAAAGCAGATCTGGTTCTTGCTGAAACTGGTAGGCCGGGATTGCGATGTATGCCTTCGTGCAACCAATCACCCTGAGTTTGACGGCTGGCGCTGGAACGACTACTGGGCGCCGGTTGATGCGGTGATCGAATTCAAGAAAGACGTCTACGAGCGGGCGCTCACCGAGCTGACCCGTTTCCTGAAAGGGATCGAAAGCCGTGGTGACTATCTGGCGCGTATCGCGCAAGACACGACCCGGCAGCCAGACGAGGGCTAAGGCTTGACGACACACCATTTGCCACGGCCACGCACTGCTTTTGCAGGCGTGGCCGTTGTTGCTGCCTGGTCTGCCTGGCAGCCTGCGGATATCACCACCTGGTGGATGGAAGCCATCCCGGCGTTGATCGGCCTGCCGCTGGTCTGGCTGTGCTGGGGCCGCTACCCGTGGACCAGGTTGGCCGCATGGGCCATGGCGCTGCATGCGGTGATTCTGCTGGTGGGTGCGCACTATACTTACGCGCTCACGCCGCTGGGCTTCTGGCTGCAAGAGGCGTTTGATTTTAGCCGCAACCACTACGATCGTATCGGCCACCTGGCGCAGGGCTTCTTTCCCGCCATTCTGGCGCGTGAGGTGATTCACCGCGGTACCGGCTTGCAGGGGCGCTGGCTGGCGTTTCTGGCCACCTGTTTCTGCCTGGCCTTCTCGGCACTCTACGAATTGATCGAATGGTGGGCCGCCCTCGCACTTGGGGCGGGCGCCGACGCCTTTCTGGCCACGCAGGGCGACCCGTGGGATACCCAGTGGGATATGTTCCTGGCGCTCTGCGGTGCCATTCTGGCGCAGCGCTTACTGGCCGCCCGCCACAACCAACAACTCGCGGCGCTGCTGCGCCGTGCATCACACTGACAGACACATGACACAACAGAATTACGACGAATCCTCGGTACGGGTACTCAAGGGGCTGGAGCCGGTAAAAGAGCGGCCTGGCATGTATACCCGCACCACCGACCCGACCCATATCTGCCAGGAAGTCATCGATAACGCCGCCGACGAGGCACTGGGTGGCTTTGCCCGCAAGATTGCCGTTACCGTGCACCTGGACGGCTCGCTGACGGTAGAAGACGACGGCCGTGGCATTCCTGTGGGTCTGCATCCGCAAGAAGGCGTGCCGGTGGTGGAGCTGGTGTTTACCCGCCTGCACGCGGGCGGCAAATTCAACAAGAAAGACGGTGGCGCCTACGCGTTTTCCGGCGGCCTGCACGGCGTAGGCGTGTCGGTGACCAACGCGCTGTCTACCCGGCTGGAGGTAGAAGTCAAACGCGAAGGCGGTGTGCACAAGCTGGTGTTTGCCGGTGGCGACGTGATCGAACCCTTGGCGCGTATCGGCGACTGCGGCCCGCGCACCAGCGGCACCCGCGTGCGCGTGTGGCCGGATGGCAAATACTTTGAAAGCCCGCGCTATTCCATGCCCGAGCTGGAGCGCCTGCTGCGCGCCAAGGCGGTATTGCTGCCTGGCGTGGCGGTAACGCTCACCATCGAGCGCCCCAGCGGCGACGAAGTCAAGGTATGGCAGTACCCCGAAGGCCTGAAAAGCTACCTGTCCGAGCTGTGCGGTGACGACGAGCCGGTTGCACCGCTGTTTTCCGGCGAGGCCTACATCGGCGACGACCACGAGCAGTTCGCCCGTGGCGAAGGCGTACAATGGGCCATGGCGTGGTTCGAGGATGGCGCCAGCGGCGAAAGCTATGTGAACCTGATTCCCACCCCTAGCGGCGGTACGCACGAGGCCGGCTTGCGCGCTGGCGTGTTCGAAGCGGTAAAAAGCTTTATCGACCACCACAACCTGTTGCCGCGCGGCGTGAAGCTGATGGCCGAAGACGTGTGGAGCCGCGTGCGCTTTGTGCTGTCCGCCCGCGTGCTGGACCCGCAGTTCCAGGGCCAGACCAAGGACAAACTCACCAGCCGTGATGCGTTGAAGCTGATTTCCAGCCTGGCACGCGACCCGGTAGAGCTGTGGCTGAACCAGCACGTGGAAGCCGGCAAGCGTATTGCTGAGCTGGCTATCCGCCAGGCGCAAAGCCGCTTGAAGTCGGTGAAAAAGGTCGAGAAGAAAAAAGGCTCCGGCGTGGCCGTGCTGCCCGGCAAACTCACCGACTGCGAAAGCGAGGACATCGAGCGCAACGAGCTGTTTCTGGTAGAGGGCGACTCGGCCGGAGGCTCGGCCAAGCTGGCGCGCGACAAAGAATACCAGGCCATCCTGCCGCTACGCGGCAAGGTGCTGAACAGCTGGGAAACCGACAAGGACCAGTTGTTCTCCAATGCCGAAATCCACGACATTTCGGTGGCTATCGGTGTGGACCCGCACGGCGTGGACGATACGCCGGACCTGTCCAGCCTGCGCTACGGCAAGATTGCCATCCTGTCTGATGCCGACGTGGATGGCTCGCATATCCAGGTACTGCTGCTCACCTTGTTCTTCCGTCATTTCCCCAAGCTGATCGAGCAGGGCCATATCTACATTGCCCAGCCGCCGCTGTTCCGTGTAGACGTGCCTGGCCAGGGCAAAAACCGCCCGCCGCGCAAACTGTACGCGCTGGACGAAGGCGAGATGACCGCCATTCTGGACCGCCTGCGCAGCGAAGGCGTCAAGGAAAGCGCCTGGAGCATCTCGCGCTTCAAGGGTCTGGGCGAGATGAACCCGGAGCAGCTGAAAGACACCACCATGAACCCCGACACCCGCCGCCTGTCACGCGTCCAGGTACGGCCCGGCGCGCTGGCCGCCACCCGCGACATGTTCATCATGCTGATGGGCAAGGGCGAGGCCAGCAGCCGCCGCAGCTGGATGGAAGCCAAAGGTAACGAAGCAGAAGTCGATATCTGATACGCGCCTTTCGCCGCATGGTAAACGTTGGCCGCACCCCGCACCGGGTTGCGGCCAACTTGCTTTAGGGGACCGGCTGTTTGCGCCAAGGCAAAGCGCTAGCTGCAGCTGGTACTACAATGGTCTTGTCGATAAGCGGGAGGCCAGCATGGCGCGTTTACTTTATCTGCAGTCCGGCGGCCCTACCGCCGTGCTGAACAGCTCGGCGCAGGGCGTCATTGAAACAGCACGCGCACAAGGTGTGACGGTCTGTGCGGCGGCCAACGGCCTGACTGGCTTGCTGGCCGGCCAGCTGTACGATTGCAACGCAGCCACCCCCGCACAGGTGAGCCGGCTGGGCTGGCTGCCCGGCGCCAGCTTTGGCACCAGCCGCCAGGTGCTGGCGGCGTATGACGAAGCGCCCGCACAGTGGGCACAGCTGGCGGCGGTATTGCAGCGTTTCGATATTGGCTATGTGCTGCTCAACGGCGGTAATGGCTCCATGGAAACCGCCTTGCGCCTGGGTGAGCTGGCCCAGCGCTTTGCTTTGCCCTTGCTGGCGCTGGGGGTGCCCAAAACCATCGATAACGACCTGGAAGGTACCGACTTCAGCCCTGGCTTTCCATCCGCCGCCAAGTACCTGGCCAGCAGCCTGCGCGAGGTCACGCACGATATGCGCAGCATGGGGCGTGGGCGCGTGTTCATCATGGAAACCATGGGCCGGCACGTGGGCTGGTTGGCCGCAGCATGCAGCCTGGCAGCAGCAGAGGGCGAGCCGGCCCCGCTGGTGTTGCTGCCGGAAGTGGCGTTTGATGAGGCCCGTGTGCTGCAGGCCGTGCAGCAAAGGCTGCAGCAAGACGGCTATTGCGCCATCGCGGTAGCGGAAGGCTTGCAGCAGGCCGATGGCCGCTTTGTGGCACAGATGCACGCTGATGCCGTGTACGGCCACGAACAGCTGGGTGGTGCCGGCACCTGGCTGGCGCAGCGCCTGCAGCACACGCTGGGTGTACACGCCCACGTGGCACTGGTGGACTGCCAGCAGCGCGCGGCCATGCATCTGGCGTCGGCCACCGACGCCCGCCTGGCCTATGAGGCTGGCGCAGCCTGCGTACACTGGGCGCTGGCCGGGCAAGGGGGCGTCATGGCCGGGCTACAGCGTCAGGGCGATGGCTGGCACGCGGTGCCGGTACCCCTGGCACAAGTCGCCGGGCTGGAGCGTACCGTGCCGGCACATTTTATTGCGGCAGACGGCCTGTCGATGACGCCGGCCTTTGCCCGCTATCTACGCCCCTTGCTGCAGGGCGAGCTAAGCATCCCCTATGTGGATGGCTTGCCGGATTACCAGGCGCTGGCCTGGCCACGGCTGGCAGGGTGACGACAGCCTTTGCAGACGGCATAATGGCAAACTGTCCGCTTACCGGTTACCTGATGTGTTGACTGCCTTTCGCCGCCTGCCTGCCAATCCTGTTGGCCGCGACTTTGTCGTGGGCGACGTACACGGCTGCTTTGACACCCTGGGCTTGCTGCTCGGGCAGGTAGACTTTGACCCCACGTGCGACCGCTTGTTGTCGGTGGGTGACTTGATCGACCGCGGCCCGCGTTCGTGGCAGGTGCTGGACTGGCTGGCGCAAATGTGGCTGTTTGCCGTGCGCGGTAATCACGAGCAAATGGCCATCGATTACGACGCCAGCGATGACTGGCGCGAGCGCTATGCCCGTAACGGCGGCCAGTGGTTCATGGCCCTGCCCCCATCGCAGCAGCAGCGCTATCGCAATGTGTTTGCCGCCATGCCGCTGGCGATCGAGCTGCCGGTGGGCAACCGGCTGGTGGGCCTGGTGCATGCGGATTGCCCGGAGGACGACTGGGTGGTGTTTCAGGCCCGCCTGGCCTCGGGCGAAGGGGTGGCCTGCAGTAATGGCCAGACCGTGCTGCATGAAGCCACCTGGTCGCGTGAGCGTATTCGTGGCCAGGCGCGGGCGCGGGTAGCCGGGGTGGATGTGTTGTGTGTCGGGCATACGCCGGTGAGCCTGGCACGCCAGCGCGATAATGTGCTGTATGTGGATACCGGTGCGGTGTATGGCCGACAGCTCACCCTGCTGTGTTTGCAGGACATGAGCGTACACAGCCTGGTGTGCACTGAAAGCGCGTGCGCCGACGAATAGTGCGATAAATCTGCCCGACGCCGCAGCGGCCAACTATGCTGAAAGCCAGCGCTGCTTACCGTACGGGGGATGCATGCCATACCGCCACTGTGTCGCTGGCCTGGCCTGGCTTATCTGCCTGCCTGCCATGGCCGATACCATCCGTTTTTACCTACCCCCCATTCCCGCCATTTATGAGGAACGCGCAGGCCAGCCCGCGGGTTTGTACGTGGACTTGCTACAGCATATGGCCAGCCATGCCGGTATCAGCTTGCATTTTTACCTGGCGAGCCGCCCCAGAATCCTGCAGTCATTGCAGCGGCAGGATGACGCCTGCACCGCGGTGACGCTGGCGGCCAATGCGCCACCCCCTGCCAGCATGCAGTATGTTTACCCCATGGGGCAGACGCAGGCGGTGATGTTTACCCGTCCGGGCGACGTGCTGCCGCTGGCTGCGCTGGCCCAGGTACCGCAAGAGAGGCGCATGGTGTTTGGCGAAGGGGTGGCCAGTGTATTGCAGCAGCGTGGCATGGCGGTGCCGCAGCGCAGCGAATCCCTGCAAGAGGCGGTAGCCATGCTGCAGGCACAGCGTGTGCGGGTGCTGTTTGCCACGCGTGCTGCCTTGTCGCGCTTGCCACCGGGTACGCTTGAGCCAGGCCCCGAGCTGGGGCCGCTGGTGTCCTGGTTTGCCTGCTCGGCACGCATGCCTGCCGCCATGACCACGCGGCTGGCCAGCGCCTGGGCCAAGGTGCCATTGCCGCGTTTCTAGGCCGCCCGCCCAGGCTCCTAGTCTGCCAGCGCTATCACGACGCGCTTGTTGCGCGCGCCTTTGCTTTCAATTTTCTTCACCACCACCTGGCCGATTTCACCGGTGTGGCGCACATGCGTGCCACCACAGGGCTGCAGGTCGACGCCTGCAATGGCAATCAGGCGGATTTCCGGCAAGTCCAGCGGCGGAGTCACCGACATGGTCTTGATCAGCTCCGGCTGCGCTCGCAGCGCTGCGCCGCTGGTCATCTGCACCGATACCGCATGGTTGTCCGCAATCAGCGCGTTAAGTTCGTGCTCGATGTGCGCGGC
>JAIXTB010000215.1 GCA_027484385.1 Neisseriaceae bacterium
CTGTTCGGCGAGCAAGCCGTACTGTGCGGCGGTGCCGTAGAGCTGGTAAAAGCCGGTTTCGAAACCCTGACCGAAGCCGGTTACGCCCCGGAAATGGCCTACTTCGAATGTCTGCACGAACTGAAACTGATCGTGGACCTGATGTACGAAGGCGGTATCGCCAACATGAACTACTCCATCTCCAATAACGCGGAGTATGGCGAGTACGTGACTGGCCCGGAAGTGGTGACCTCCGCCACCAAGGAAGCCATGAAAAAGGCGCTGTACCGCATCCAGTCTGGCGAATACGCCAAGATGTTCATCCTGGAAGGCAAGACCAACTACCCGAGCATGACTGCCCGCCGCCGCCTGAATGCCGATCACCCGATCGAGAAGGTAGGTGCCGAGCTGCGCGCCATGATGCCTTGGATCGCCAAGAACAAACTGGTAGACCAATCCAAGAACTAAGCCTTGCGGCATTGTTCTGACAAACCGGGCCTTGAGCCCGGTTTTTTCATGCGTGGCCGCCGTGGCTTGGGGCTGGCCGCCAAAGCGCCGTACAATGTCCGATTCTTGGCCTGTGCGGCCAACCTACTGTTTATTTGTGACGGGAAGCCCATGCATCACGATCCTGTACCTGCCAAACCCTCGCTGCGCCGCCAGGGCATTTACCTGCTACCCAACTCGTTTACCCTGGCCGCGCTGTTTGCCGGCTTTTACGCCATCGTGCAGGCCATGAACCAGCGTTTCGAGCTGGCGGCCGTGGCCATTTTCATTGCCATGATTCTGGACGGCATGGACGGCCGCGTGGCGCGCATGACGCACAGCCAGAGCGCCTTTGGTGCCGAGTTCGATAGCCTGTCAGATATGGTGAGCTTTGGCGTGGCACCGGCGCTGGTGGCCTACGAGTGGCTGCTGAAAGACCTGGGCAAGCTGGGCTGGATGGTGGCGTTTATCTACTGTGCTGGCGCTGCGCTGCGCCTGGCGCGTTTCAACACCATGGTTGGCACCGCCGACAAGCGCTGGTTTACCGGCCTGCCTAGCCCGGCGGCAGCCGCGCTGGTGGCGGGGCTGGTGTGGATTTGCCACGCCTATGGTTACCAGCAGCTACCCGGCCTGCACTGGCTGGCGCTGGCCTTTACTGCCTTTGCCGGTATCACCATGGTGACCAATGTGAAGTACTGGAGCTTCAAGGAAATCCACCTGCGCCGCCGCGTGCCGTTCGTGATGCTGCTGGGTTTGGTGGTGGTGTTGCTTCTGCTGATGTCGGAGCCGCCGCTGGTGCTGTTCGGCTTCTTTGTCTGCTACGCGCTGTCGGGTTACGTCATGGCATTGCTGAACTTGGTGCGCAAATCGCCACCGCCGGCTGCCAGCTAAGTCGCTTGGCCCCAGTACACAAACCGCCTTCGGGCGGTTTTTTTATGGCGGGTAGTACGGGCTTGGTGTGTGTGCTTGTCTTTTTATGGTCAAAATTCTACAGATTGTCCAATATTTTACATTGGACACTATTTTGCAACACGGTATTCAGCAAAATGTTGCACTGCGTTTGACAAATTGTCGTCGAATTTGTATTGTGAACCCATAACAAGACAGGAGTAGCAGCATGCAATTGGACATCGAACGTCTAATCGAGGATTTTGGTGGCCCCGGTACGCTCGCGGAAGCGTTGACGGCGGCCTTTCCCGATGAGCCGGTGTCCCGTGCTGCCATCTACAAATGGCGCGAGCGCGGCACTTTGCCGCTGGCACAGCTGAATAAACTGGCCAAACTCGCCGCCGATCAGGGCAAGCGTTTCGATTTCAACGACTATCTGGCCGGGGCACAACCCGCGGCACAATGGAGATCACCAGACATGGGCGACCGTCTTTACATTTTCGATACCACCCTGCGTGACGGCGAGCAGTCGCCCGGCGCAGCCATGACCAAAGAAGAAAAAGTACGTATCGCCCGCCAGCTGGAACGCCTGGGTGTCGACGTGATCGAGGCCGGTTTTGCTGCCGCCAGCCCGGGTGATGCCGACGCGATCCGCGCCATTGCCGAAGTGGTGAAAGAGTCCACCGTCTGTAGCCTGGCCCGTGCCAACGAGCGCGACATCCGTGCCGCCGGCGAAGCCATCGCCCCGGCCCCGAGAAAACGCATTCACACCTTCATCGCCACCAGCCCAATCCACATGGAGAAAAAGCTGCGCATGACGCCAGACGAAGTGGTGGAAGCTGCCGTGAAGGCCGTCAAACTGGCACGCGAGTACACCGACGACGTGGAATTCTCCGCCGAAGATGCGCTGCGCTCCGACATCGACTTCCTCGCCCGCATTTTTGGCGAAGTCATCAAAGCAGGCGCCACCACGCTGAACGTGCCGGATACCGTGGGTTATGCCGTACCGAAAGTAACCGAAGCGTTCTTCCGTGAACTGATCGCCAAAACCCCGGGTGGTGACAAGGTGATCTGGTCTGCCCACTGCCACAACGATCTGGGCATGGCCGTGGCCAACAGCCTGGCCGCTGTATTGGGCGGTGCCCGCCAGGTGGAATGCACCATCAACGGTCTGGGCGAGCGCGCCGGTAATGCCGCGATCGAAGAAATCGTGATGGCGGTGCGTACCCGCAAAGACGTGTTCGGTGTGGAAACCGGCGTGGATGCAACCCAGATCGTACCGGCATCCAAACTGGTATCCACCATCACCGGCTACCCGGTGCAGCCGAACAAGGCCATCGTGGGTGCCAATGCCTTTGCCCACGAGTCCGGCATTCACCAGGACGGCGTGCTGAAGCACCGCGAAACCCACGAAATCATGTCGGCCGAGTCGGTAGGCTGGACCGCCAACCGCCTGACGCTGGGCAAACTGTCTGGCCGTAATGCCTTCCGTACCAAGCTCACCGCGCTGGGCATTGTGCTGGAAAGCGAAGAAGCGCTGAACGCCGCTTTTGCCCGCTTTAAAGAACTGGCTGACAAAAAACGCGAGATTTTCGACGAAGATCTGCACGCGCTGGTGTCCGACCAGCTGGTGGCGGCCGAGCAGGAAGACTACAAATTCCTGTCGCTGAAAGTGACTACCGAAACCGGCGAAGAGCCGCAGGCGCAGATCGTCTTTGTGGAGCGTGGTAACGAGCACCGCGCCGAATCCAGTGGTTCCGGCCCGGTAGATGCTGCCTTCAAGGCCATCGAGAGCGTAGTGAAGAGCGAAGCCGAGCTGGAGCTGTACTCGGTGAACGCCATCACCAAGGGCACCGAATCGCAGGGCGAAGTGACCGTGCGCCTGGCCAAAGACGGCCGCATCGTTAACGGTCAGGGTGCCGATACCGACATTATCGTGGCCAGCGCCAAGGCGTACCTGGCTGCACTGAACAAGCTGTCCAGCAAGACCGAGCGCGTACACGCGCAAGGCCCGGTGTAACAGCAAAGCGCGCGCACGCGTTGCGGCAGGCCACCCTACCGGGCAGGGTTGGCCGCAGCGCGAAAGATCAAAGGCTCACAAGGCCGCCCCATTTGGCCCTTGCCCCCACCACGGCAGGCGCTGACAGCCGACCCACGAGGTCGGCCTTGTCGCGTCTGCCGTTTTACTTGTTGCCTGTATGGCTGTGGTAAACCGGGCAACAAGATGCCGCTTGTTTGACTTGGTGCGGCTACCTTTAAATACTACCTAATGAATGAGTTTATTGATTCGTGATATGTTAACCATATATCCAAAACTATATGGTTGAAGCAAAGCATGAGCGCATTCGCACGAGTGGTTGTTCTGGGCAGCCTGGCACTGCTGGCCGCCTGTTCTGGCACCAAGTACGCGTATCAAAAAGAAGCTTTTGATACCAAAGGCCCGTTTGACCGGCACTTCAATGCGCCGAAAGCCGTGGTCTACCAGGCCATGAAGCGCGTGGCGCTGCGCCAGGGTTTTGCCGTAGAAAAAGATGCCGCGGAAAACCATGCCCTGGTAGTGTCCAAGCAGTACCAGCAAGACAATCTGAATACCCTGCTGACCATTTCCGGCATTGTGACCGGTGCCGGCAATACGTCCGATGCCTGGATTGCCGCGCAAGAGGTGACGCTGAAAAGCCACGAAACCAAGCAGACCACATCGGTAGGTTTCCTGAGCTTGTCCATTCCCATCCCTACCGGCACCACCGCGACGCTGACCAAAGAGCGCGGTGAGACGGTGGTCGACCCGGTGTTCTACGAGCGCATGTTTGCTTCTATCGAAAAAGAAGTGCCGAATGTGCGTGCCCAACTGGAAAGCCAGAAGCAGGAAGACGATGCCCGTCTGCGTAGCGAAATAGAGCAGAAGCTGCGTATCGAGATGGAAATCAAAGCCCGTCTGGAAGCCGAACGTGCGGCCAAGCTGGAAGCAGAGCAACAAGCCAAGCTGCAAAAGCAGGCTGCGGAAGCGGCTGCGGCCAACCCTGCACCAGTACCGGTGGCTACCCCGGCCACCACGCCGGCAGTCACCCCAGCCGTGGTGCCGGCAAGCAGTTCTGCGGCTCCCGCCGCGGCCACGGTAAGCGGTAGCTAAGCCAGCCTGCTTGTGGTCGCCATGCCCAAGCCACCACGCCGAGGGTGCTACCTGCGGCTGGGTGGCTTTGGTTTTACGTGCCGTGCGCTTATAGTGCCGCTACTTTCTAGCAAGGAGCAGCCATGGGACAGGCATTTTTCATTACCGGTACCGATACCGAAATCGGCAAGACCCACACCGCGGTAAAGCTGGTGCAACACTACCAGGCTCATGGCCAGCGCGTGCTGGCCATGAAACCGGTGGCCAGTGGCTGCGAGGTGTTGCCCGACGGCAGCTGGCACAACGACGACGTGGCGCGGCTGTGCGCTGCCACCGGCCAGACCGACACGGCGCTGATGAACCCGTATCGCTTTCTGCCGCCGGTATCGCCGCATATCGCGGCTCGGCAGGCGGGTATTACCGTGTCGCTGGATGTGCTGGCCGACCATGCCCAAAGGTTGGCCGCAGACTGCGACGTGCTGCTGGTGGAAGGGGCGGGTGGCTGGATGGCCCCGCTACGCGACGACTGCCTGATGCAGGACTTGGCACGCCACCTGGGTCTGCCGGTGATTCTGGTGGTGGGCATGCGCCTGGGCTGCATCAACCACGCGCTGCTGACGGCGCAGGCTATCCGTGCCGCAGGCTGCGAGCTGGCCGGCTGGGTGGCCAACCGTGTGGTGCCGCAGCAGCTGGCATTCGAGGATAATCTGGCCACGCTGATCCAGCACCTGGGCGAGCCTTTGCTGCTGCTGCCGTACGAACAGCCGGCCTAGGTTGTTGCGCTGCAGTATGCGGCGTACTTGTATTTATATTGCCAGCAGCTAAGCTGCCAGCAGAGCAGCCCGACATACGAAGGCTGCCACCCGGGGTTCCCGGCCAACACGAGATGCGGGGGTGCCAGCCCCCGGCAGGGTGCAAGGGGTGCGACGCCCCTTGCTGTCCTGCCCGGTTCATGCCAGCTGTTTTTGCACGGGTTCTCTCATGCCAGATCATCATTCCGCCCCCCCTTCGTTTTTTATCCTGCTGCTCAAATTGCTGCTGCTGCTGTGCGTGCTGGGCATGTTGGCCGCAGGCTTGTCGCCGCTGTATCAGGCGTTCATGCGCCTGACCGGCCCGGGTGAAAAGGTACCGGCACAGGCCGTGCAGGCCAGCCAGCCGGTGTGGCTGAGTATGGATGAAACGGCCCCAGGTCAGGCGTGGCAGGTACGCCCGCTGCAGGGCCCGCAGCAAGTCAGGCCTGGGCAGTTTGTGCAGTTGATGGTAGAGGTGCGCAATAACCAGCCGCATTTTGCCGCCATGCAGGCGCTGCCGGTGTACCAGCCGGTTTCTGCTGCCGCGTATGTGCAAAAGCTCGACTGTTTCTGTTTCTCGCAGCAGTTGTTCTCGCCCGGCCAGGTGCGCCGTTTCCCTGTGGTGCTGGTGATTGGCAAGCAGCTACCGGCGCAGCTGAGCCGCATAAGCCTGTCGTACCAGATACAGGATCAGCCGGCATGACCTGCCCATCCCCCCGGCGGGCTTGGCTGGCGCGCTATCGGCCACGCTGGCAGCTGGCCGACTGGGTCACCGCGGCGATTGTGCTGGGGGCAGGGCTGGTAACCCTTTTGTTGCTGGTATGGCATTACTGCCTGGCGTGACGGCCAGCAGCGTGCTGGTGTTATGCCGCGCCGGCCACTAAGGTAAGAGCGTCTTTTCCATTCTGTGGCCCCCTTCATGTCCAAGCTTGCTGCCCTGCGTACCCCGTGTTGGCGATGTGTCTTGCCGTGGCTGGCGCTGGTGGCGCTGTGTTGGGCGCTATGGCAGTGGCAGCAGGGCGTGCAGGCTGGTCAGCAGCAGGTAGCATTTGCCCGTGCGGCCAACTTGCCGCCGCAGGCGTTGGCTGAGGTGGCGCAGGGGGCGGTGCCGCAGGGGCAGCGTGTGTGGCTGGCGGTGCGGGATAGCGCGGCCAGCGTGCGCATTGCCAATGCCTGGCTGCAGGGCAGGGAAGGGGTGCGGCAATGGCAGGCGGTGCAATTGGCCGACGGTAGCTGGGTGGTGATAGATCGCGGCTGGCTGGCCAGGCCGGCTGGTGTGTTGTTACTGCCCTTGCCCACCGGACGTTTACTGGGCCGCTGGGTACCCCGCCCACCCACGCCGGCGGCGCCCCCGGCCAGACTAGGGCTAAGCGGGGAGGTAGACGGGCTGGACTGGCCAGCGCTGGCCGCACAGCTACCCGGGCCGCTGCGCCAGGGGCTGGTGGTGCTGGACCCGGCATTGCGCCCGCATACCAGCTGGCCGGTTACTGCCTCGGCCGACCCTGCCTGGCATTATCGGCAGGCGGCACTGGCTTTGCTGCTGGCGTTGGTGCTGTTGGTGCTGTTCCGCCTGCTGCCCCGCCGTTTAGCTTGATCCATCCGCTTGCCGCCGGGTGCGGCTACGCCTATGCTGCTGCCCGTTCCCTGCTGTGTGATGTGGCCAGCCGGGCTGAATCAACGCTATTTTGCTGGTGAGCTTCCCCATGAAACCGTTTGGCAAACTATTGGCTGTGGCAGCGCTAGGCTTGTCTTTGCTGGCTTGTACGCCAGCTGAAACCTTGTCTTTCAAGGGCACGGATATCAGTACCGCCGATTTTGGCCAGCCCTTTACCCTGACCGGGCAGGATGGCAAGCCGCATAAGCTGACCGATTATCAGGGCAAGGCGGTGGCACTGTTTTTTGGCTATACCCACTGCCCGGATATCTGCCCGACCACCATGCTGGAATACCAGCAGGTGATGAAGCTGCTGGGCAAGGACGCCGACCGCGTGCAGGTGCTGTTTGTCAGCATTGACCCACAGCGCGATACACCGCAGGTGCTGGCGGGCTATGTGCCGTTTTTCGATAAGCGCTTCATGGGGCTGACGGGCAGCCCGTCGCAGGTGCAGGCGGTGGCCAGCCAGTACAAGATCGTGGCGCAGCGCCAGGCGCGCAAGGATGGTAGTTACACGATGGACCACAGCGCGGGCAGCTATTTGTTCGATACCCGGGGCCAGTTGCGTGTTTATGTGCCTTATGGCACACCGTCGGCGGATATCGCGCATGATTTGCAGCAGCTGTTGCGCTAGACTTGGGTGTCTTTTTAGCCAGTAGCTGGCAGCGGATAAGCAGATTGTGACTGAAGAAAAACATAGCGGCAGCGAGCCCGCAGACCTGTCCCGGTTTACCCTGTCCTCACGGGCCGAGATCGTGCAGCACTTGCGCGCGATTATCGCGCTGCGGCAGAACGTAACGGTGTTTTCCAACAAGGGTAAGTCGTTCATCATTACCCGGCTGCTGGATATCGACCCGCAGCGTGGCGTGATGGTGCTGGACTGGGGCGCGAAAGAGCACGAAAACCGCATGTTGCTGCAAAGTGAGCGCAACGTGTTTGTCAGCGCCCCGTCGGGTGTCAAAACCCAGTTCGCTACCGGCGAAGTACGCGAAATCAGTTTTGAAGGCGCGCCCGCGTTTGAAGCTCTGCTGCCGGAGCAGGTGATCCGGCTGCAGCGCCGCGACTTTTTCCGTATCCATACCCCGGTGGCGCAGCCGGTGATCTGCCGGCTGTCTGATCACCCGGAGGGGGAAAAGCTTATCCCCCTGTTTGACATCAGTCTGGGGGGGATGGCGCTGACGCTGACACCGGCGCAGGCGGGCTGGCTGAGCGAGGGTATGGTGTTGCGGCAGGCGGTGATCGAGCTCAAACCGTTTGGTACCTTGCAAGTAGGCGTAGAAGTGCGCCACATCATCAAGATGCAGCTGAAAAATGGCCTGGAAATGCTACGCGCGGGCTGTTTGTTCCAAGGGATGAACACGCCGCGCGAAACGCTGGTGCAGCGCTATATCGCGCAACTTGAGCGGGAGCGCCGTGCTCTGGTACGCTGAGGCCAACCTATTGCAACGCAGCACGCCATCATGACCCTGACCATTGCCCTGTCCAAGGGCCGCATTTTTGAAGAAACCCTGCCCTTGTTGGCCGCGGCAGGCATTGTGCCCGCCGAAGCGCCCGAATCGTCGCGCAAGCTCATCATCGGTACCAACCGCCCCGACGTACAGCTGGTGATCGTGCGCGCCTCCGACGTGCCCACTTACGTGCAGTACGGCGCGGCCGACCTGGGCATTGCCGGGCGCGACGTGCTGATCGAGCACGGTGGTGCCGGCCTGTACCAGCCGCTGGACCTGAACATTGCCAAGTGCAAGATGATGGTGGCGGTGGAAAACGGCTTTGACTACGAGGCTGCCGTCAAGCACGGTGCCCGCCTGAAAGTGGCCACCAAATACCCGCAGATCGCCCGCGAGCACTTTGCCGCCAAAGGCGTGCACGTTGACATCATCAAGCTGTACGGCTCCATGGAGCTGGCCCCGCTGGTGGGCCTGGCCGACGCCATCGTCGACCTGGTCTCCACCGGCGGCACGCTGAAGGCCAACAACCTGGTGGCGGTAGAGCACA
>JAIXTB010000063.1 GCA_027484385.1 Neisseriaceae bacterium
CCACCAGGGCCGGGTCGAAATGCTGGCCGGCTTCGGCCGTGATGTGCGCCAGCGCGGCCTCTATCGTCCAGGCTGCTTTATACGGCCGTACGCTAGTGAGGGCATCGAATACGTCGGCAATGGCCACGATGCGGGCGGCCAAGGGGATGGCCTCGCCGGCCAAGCCTTGCGGGTAGCCGCTGCCGTCCCAGCGTTCGTGGTGGCAGTGCGCAATGGTGGCGGCCATCTGCAGCAGGCTGGAACGGTCGTCGCCCATGATGCGGGCGCCGATGTCGGCGTGGGTCTGCATGATGCGCCATTCGTCCGCGTCCAGCTTGCCCGGCTTTTGCAGGATGGCGTCGGGTATACCTATCTTGCCGATATCGTGCATGGGGGCGGCAGCCAGCAGCTCGTCAGCCCACGCCTCGCCCTGGCCGGCCGCCAACGCCAGCTCGCGCGCGTAGTGGCTCATGCGGATCACGTGCAGGCCGGTTTCGTTGTCCTTGAATTCGGCGGCGCGGCCCAGGCGGCGAATGATCTGCAGCCGGCTGTCGCGCAGCTCTTCTACCCGTACCAGCGACAAATGGGTACGCACGCGGGCCAGCACGATGGGCGGGCTGACCGGTTTGGTGATGTAGTCCACCGCGCCGGCGGCAAAGCCCTGTGCCTCGTCGCTACTGTCGCTCAGTGCGGTGACAAAGATCACCGGAATGCGGGCGGTATCGGGCTGGGCTTTCAGCTGCTGGCACACTTGCAGGCCGGTCATGCCGGGCATCATGACGTCCAGCAGGATCAGGTCGGGCAGCTCGCGGCGTGCCAACTGCAGGGCTTTGTCGCCGTCGCGGGCAAACTGCAGGCGGTAGTGGGCCTGCAGGATATGGCGCAGGACCTGCAAGTTGGTGGGCTCGTCGTCTACCAGTAGCAGTAGCGGCCGGGTGTCTTGGGGTGCGGTCGTCATGAGGCTTGCTCGTTGGGGCCTGCCACGTGCTGGCGTAGCTGTGCCAGCGCGTGCAGTGCCGTATCAAAATCAAATTCGTCCAGGGCCGCTTGCAGGCTGGCCAGCTGGCTGGCAGGCAGGGCGGCGGCCAAAGCCGCCAGGCTGTCGTCGTCCAGCGTGCCGTGCTGGCAGGCGGTTTCCAGCGCGGCCAGGTGGGGTAGCAAGGCAGCAGGGGTTGGCAGGGGCTGGCCTGCGGGCAGGCTGTCATCGGCCAGGGCTGGCAGGGCGGCTTGCAGCTGGGCCAGTGTGGCAGCCAGCTCTGCCTGCCAGGCGTCGTCGGGGGCGTCGCCCTGCTCGATGCGGGCGGCCAGGCCGGCCAGCTGCACCAGGCCCAGGTTGGCCGCCACGCCGCGCAGCCGGTGTGCCTGCGCGCTGCGCTCGGGCTGGCTGGCGCTGGCCAGCTGCGCACCGGTATCGTGGTAGTCGCGCAGAAAACGGCGCCACACGTCGTGCAGCTTGGCCAGGCTACCCCAGCGGGCCATGGCCCCCTCGGTATCGATAGCGGCTGTCGTGCTGCGCGTGTCAGGGTTGGCCGCAGGCTGCAAGCCCAGTACACGGGCGATTTCGGCTAGCAGGGCATCGGGCATGATGGGTTTGGTGGCAAAGCCCACCATGCCGGCGGCCAGCGCGTCGGCGCGGTCCTGGCTGAGTACGCTGGCGGTGAGGGCGATGACCGGGGCCAGCGGCTGCTGCTGGCTGCTGGCCCATTGCTGCAGCTGCCGTGTGGCTTGCAGGCCGTCCAGACCGGGCATTTGCACGTCCATCAACACCACATCAAACGGCTGTTGCCGGTAGTGCGCCACACCGGCTTCGCCCCCTTCGGCGGCAACCACGGTGTGGCCGTGGCTGGTTAACACCAGCTGTAGCAGCTCCAGGTTTTGCGCCACGTCGTCTACCACCAGGATACGCAGCGGGGGCAGTGCCGGGGCACCATCGGCCGGGCGCGCGCTGGCCGGGGCCTGCTGCGCGGGCTGGTATGGCAGGGTAACGGTAAAGCAGCTGCCCTCGCCCAGGCGGCTCTGTACCTCGATACGGCCTTGCATGAGCTCGGCCAGCTGGCGGGCAATGGCGGTGCCCAGGCCGGTACCGCCAAAGCGGCGCGCCATGCTGGCATCGGCCTGGGTAAACGGGGCGAAGATGCTGTCGAGCCGGTCGGCAGCAATGCCGATACCGGTGTCGCGCACGGTCAGCTGGAGCTGGCTACCGTGCAGGCTGACGTGCAGGGTGACGCTGCCGCGCTCGGTAAACTTCACGGCGTTGCCCAGCAGGTTGGTCAGGATCTGGCGCAGGCGCAGGGCATCGCCGTGGATGGCGTGCGGGCAGTCGGCCGCGTAGTCCAGCTGCAGGGCCAGCTGCTTGCGCCCGGCTTGCAGGGCAAAGGTGCTGACCAGCTGCTGGCACAGGCTGTACAGCGAGTAGTCTTGCAGCTCCAGCTCCAGCGCGCCGCGTTCCAGCTTGGCGGTATCCAGAATGTCGTTCAGCAGGTGTAGCAGCGAGTGCGCCGAATCGCGCACGGTGGCCAGGTGGCGTGCCTGCTGGGGCGCCAGCGGGCTGCCAAGCAGCAGCTCGGTAAAGCCGATGATGGCGTTCATCGGCGTGCGGATTTCGTGGCTCATATTGGCCAGGAACATGCCTTTGGCCTGGGCGGCATGCTCGGCGCGGTCGCGCGCCTCCACCAGCTGGCCTTCCATGCGCTTGCGCAGGGTCAGGTCGCTGGCCAGCTTCACCACTTTCCAGGGTTTGCCGTCGGCGTCGAGTATGGGGTTGTAGGTGGCCTGGATCCACACCTCGCTGCCGTCCCGGGCCAGGCGGCAGAACTCGCCGCTGCGGAACTCGCCGTGGCGCAACGCCTGCCAGAAATCCTGGTACGCCTGGCTGTTGACCTCGTCCGGGTGGCAGAGCAGACGGTGATGTTGGCCGCAGAGCGCGTCCAGCGGGTAGCCCACCAGCTGCAAGAAGTTGTCGTTGGCGTCCAGGATACGGCCATCCAGGTCGAACTCCACCACGGCCATGGCGTGCCGGATGGCGGTGACAAAACCCTCGTGCTCTGCCGCCCGCGCCTTGCTGTCCGTAATGTCGACAATCACGCCGTCTATCCACTGCGCTGTCTCGTCCATGTCGTACACGCCGCCGGCACTTTCCGACACCCAGCGTTCGCCGCCATCGCGGTGGAAAAGACGGTATTCCACCACGTAAGAGCGGTGCTCGCGCAGTGCACTGTCTACCGTGTCGCGCACGCGGGCCAGGTCGTCCGGGTGGATGATGCCGACCATACTCAGGCTGCCATTCAGAAACAGCTCGCGGTCCCAGCCGGTAAGCTGGGTAATGGCCTGGCTAATGAACAGCTTGCTCCAGTCTGCATCAACACGGCTGCGAAACGCCACGCCAGGCATATTGGCGATCAGTGTGCGGTACTGGGTTTCACGCGCCTGCAGTTCGCGCTCCATGCGTGTGCGCTCGCTGATATCGGTGACGAAACCGATAAACCTCAGCGCGTCGCCCGCCTGGGCCCGGCCCACGGCCAGGCGGATGGGAAACACGCTGCCGTCGCGGCGCTGCGCCATGACCTCGCGGCCCACCCCGATCACACGGGCATCGCCGGTAGCCAGATAGTTCGCCAGGTAGCCATCGTGGCCGGAACGGTAAGGGTCTGGCATGAGGTGGTTGATATTGAGCCCGGCCAGCTCCGTGGCCGGCCAGCCAAACATTTTTTCTGCCGCATGGTTGGCCGACAGAATAATGCCGTGCTGGTCAATGGTGATGATGCCATCCACGGCGGTATCCACCACCGCGCGCAGCTGGGCTTCGCTTTGCTTCATCTGGGCAAACAGCTGCCGATAGCGCAGCATGGCGTTACCGGCTAACACGAACACGCTGGCCGTCAGCGTAAACAGCGCAATGGCCAGCGCCAGGTAGGTGTTGTCACTGGCCACAGTGCCTGCCGGCGCCGGGCTGCCGATAAACCGCGCCGCCGCCATGCCGGTGTAGTGCATGCCGGCAATGGCCAGCCCCATCACCGCCCCGCCCAGCACGATAGACTGCACGCCGGTAAACGTGCCACGGCGGCGCAGGCCAAAGCGTATCCATAGCGCCAGCATGGCCAGCACCACGGCCACCACGATGGACGCAGCAAACCACAGCGGGTCATACCGCAGCTGTGGTGCCATCACCATGGCCGCCATGCCGCTGTAGTGCATGGCACCAATGCCACTGCCCACCAGCACGCCCCCCAGTGCCAGCTGCATGGCGCTGATCTGCCGGTGCCACAGCAGGTTGAGTGTGACCCAGGAAGCAAAAATGGCCGGCAGCATGGAGAACAGTGTCAGGCCGTAGTCGTAGCGCACCGGGGTACAAAAATCGAAGGCCAGCATGCCGATAAAATGCATGGACCATATCCCCACCCCCAGCGCAAACGAGCCGGTAAGAAAAGCCACTTGGCGCTGCAGCGTGCTGTGCGCCAGCCGCGCCATGCCCGCCACCTGCAAGGCCATGATCGACGACAACACGGCAACCAGTACCGACAGGATGACCAGGTCGCTACGGTGTGTGCCCTGTAACAGCAGCGCAGTAGGCACGCCATCGCGCAAGAAAAATAGATCCAGCATGGGCACTTTCAGCAGTAAGGCGGGGTTCTGCCGGATTATAGAGCCCCCGTTACGGCATGCCCATTTATCAAAATACCATTATTCTATAAAGGTTTTTCTATACCTCAAGGTGCCATCCGGCTGTATGGCGCGCAGGGCACGCTAGCGCCGCGCAATCAGCAAGATACCGATACCGATCAGCAGCATGCCGCCCAGCTCGCGCGTGGCCGGCCACTCGCCCAGGCTACTGGCCGCCATGGCCACTGCCAGCACCGGAATCACCAGCGCGTTAAAACTGAGCGTGGACGCCGGCAGGCGGCGCAGCAGCCACAGCCAAGCCAGCCAGCCCACGGCACTGGAGAACACGCCGGAGTACACCAGCCCCAGCACAAACTGCACCGACCACTGGATACCGGCAAAGTCGGCAAACGGCAGCAGCAGCGGCAACGGCACCAGGCCGATCAGCGCCTGCCAGCCGGAAAAATTCAGGCTATCCAGCGGGCCGTTCTGTGCCGCCCGCTTGGTCAGCACCGAGCCCAGCGCCCACAGCAGGCCGGCCAGTACCGCCAGCAGCATGGGCAGCACGCCACCGTGCAACTGCCACGGCGCCACAATCAGCATCAGCCCGGCAAAACCGGCTGCCAGTGCACGGCGGGCGTTGGCGGTAAACGGCTCGCCCAGCAGCCAGTGCGACAGCAGTGCCACCCAGAACGGCATGGTAAACACCAGCACCGAGGTCCGCCCCGCCGCCCCCGCCACCAGCGCCAGCGTGACCGTTAGCCCGTAGGCAAAGGTGGTCGTCAGGCCCACCAGGCTGGCATCGCGCAGGCGCTGTGGCTTGCGCGCCCGCCCGCGGGCCATCAGTACGCCAAACAGGGTCAGGCTGCCGATGGTGGTGCGCAGAATCAGGTGTGTCAGCGGCGTGGTGGCCTGCAGCGTCACCTTCATCACCACGTAGTTGTACGCCCACATCGTCACCAGCCCGGCAAACAGCGCGTAGGGCAGCCAGCGGCTGGCAGACAGGTCGGCAAGGTTGGCCGCAAGGCGGCGGCTAAGGCGGGCGGTGGTCATGGCTGGCGTATCCGTAGCGTGATGCAGCCAGTGTAGGCAGCCACCGGCTGCCGCCTGCTGCGTTATCATGCACAGTGGCGCAGCCAGGCTGCGACTTTTGGCTTTTCAACGCAGGAAAACTGACATGCTGGATAACTACGACCGCAAGCTGCTTGCGCTGCTGCAAGAAGACGCCCGCCAGACCCACGACGCACTGGCCGAGGCGGTAAACCTGTCACCCACCGCTGTGACCCGCCGCCTGAAACGCCTGCGTGCCGACGGCCACATCCAGCGCGAGGTGGCGCTGGTGGACCCGGCGCTATTCGGCCGCAGCCTGCGCCTGGTGGTAAACGTGATGCTGCAACGCGCGCAAGCGCCGCTGGTAGACGCCTTCAAAGCCAGCATGCAGGCCGCGCCCGAGGTGATGGAATGCTACAACGTGACCGGGCGCCCGGATTTTGTGCTGATGGTGCTGGTACGCGACATGGCCGACTACGAACGCTTTGCCCGCGCCCACCTGATGAACAACCCGCACGTCCGCGAGTTCGAATCGCTGGTGGTGATCAACACCTGCAAATACAGCACAGCGGTGCCGCAGGACGCCGAGATGGACTAAGGTTGGCCGCCGGCAAAACAAAACCCGGCGCGGGGCTAATACCTGTCAGTTAAGCAAATGTACTTAGCCATCAAGTGGTAGGGCGTGAGTGCAGCGCCCCATCCCGTTGGCGCGAGCCGGTCAAAATGGTGCGCCCCAGGTTTTAAGACGCCGATTTGTTTGAGCTCCGAGCCGTTAGCGAGGGGCGAGTTCGGCGGCGCCTGGGGCGTGCCATTTTGACCGGGGTTTCGAGCAGCCCCGGGTTGCGGGGGAATGAAAAGGGGGCGGCAATCCGCCCCCTTTCCC
>JAIXTB010000264.1 GCA_027484385.1 Neisseriaceae bacterium
GCCCAAGAAAGCGCTGGGTGGTTTGACGCCAGCGGCCTACGCCAAATTACTGGCGGAGAAATCAGGTAAATTAGCCTTGGACTCTAAAGCGTAGTGCTACTGAGATTGGGGGGACGTCGTCGCCGTAAAACAGACTCAAAGAAATCGAAGTGTCTCAAGTGAAACTGATACCGGCTACAGTAAGGCTTAGCATCTGCACCCACACTAAGCAGCTGCCTTCCGGAGCTGGGAAATACAACCCTAGTCCGGATTTATGTACCCCTTAGTGATGGCGATACATAGCTAGAAGGGGTACATGAAATGACAGAAGAAATAATTCGACCACTGACCCGAATTTGAAGCCATCTATAAGCCGACTCTCAATGAAAGATCAGGCTTCCGGCATGCCTTGGATATGGCCAGATATCAACAACTGGCCGATCAGAGCCGCGCTCATGGCTTGGCGTGCAAGTCGATGTAACCGAATGTGCAAGTAAGTGCGAGTACGCAGCTTTCCTACAATTTCTTCCAGAGATATAAATAATAGGAAAAGACAAAAAGACCCTGGGTGCTGTGATTGGTGAATTGAACGTCTGTAGCAACACGGACAGCCGACATTCCCAAGAACGATCATGATGCCGACTCATCGGCCAAAGCGGCCTGTCGATAACATCAATGTCACTGGTAGCTAGTGGCAGTAAAGCCGACATTTAAGGAATATCGTCGCGTGCCTTTCGCACGACAAATAATGCGCTCACAGGCTATCCAGCGGGCTGCTCACGCCCCGGCCTCCCTTGTTCAGTACATGGGTATAAATCATCGTGGTGCTAACATCCGCGTGGCCCAGTAGCTCCTGTACCGTGCGAATATCGTAGCCTGATTCAAGCAGATGGGTGGCAAAGCTGTGACGTAGCGTATGCGGTGTGGCCAGCTTGGCAATCCCGGCAGCAGTTACCGCCCGCTTCATCGCTCGCTGCAGTAGCTTTTCATCCTGATGGTGCCGCCGTTGTGCGCCAGAGCGCGGGTCTCGCACATAGCCAGTGGTGACAAACACATATTGCCATCCCCATTCCTGCCCGGCATGCGGGTATTTTCGTGCCAGCGCATCGGGTAAAAACACATCAGCCATTCCGGCCTGCAAGTCTGCCTCGTGGATGGCGCGCCGCCGCTGCAGGTGGGCCTGTAGTGACGCCACCAGGCTCTGAGGCAACATTGTCACTCTGTCTTTCGCCCCCTTGCCATCGCGGACTAGAATTTCGCCACGCCCGAAGTCGATGTCTTTGACCCGCAGGCGCATGCACTCCATCAGCCGCATGCCGGTGCCGTATAGTAAACGCAGCTGCAGCGCGTACAGCCCATCGACCTGCGCCAGCAGCGCCGCGACCTCCTGTCGCGTCAGAACGACGGGCAGATGCCTGGACGGTTTGGCCCGAACAACTTCATCTAGCCAGGGCAAGCCCAGCATCAGTACATCACGATAAAGGAACAGAAGCGCAGACAATGCTTGATTTTGCGTGGATGCCGACACCTGACCTTCAACGGCCAGATGGGTGAGAAAGCTACTGACCTCCGCAGCCCCCATCTCGCGAGGGTGCCGATGATGGTGAAAGCGCAAAAAGCGCCGTACCCAATTGACGTATTGCTGCTCGGTGCGCAGGCTGTAATGCCTGACTCGCAGCGTCTGGCGCAACACATCGAGCAAGCGTGGCGCGGCAGTCCCATCTGGCTGTGTACTTTCAGGCATTGGCAACCCCAATGGCTTGTAAAACAATGAGAAATGCGTATATCATTAATAGTTATACACACAGATAAACCAAATATACACCTGCAAAGGTGTATATTTCACGTTAGGTGACAACCCCCTTCGCCTACCCGCAATGATGAAATTTCAACCAAAAAAGTTCTGGCCATACCTAGCCTTTCTCATCATTGGCCCGTCTCTGTATATCGCAGCAAAAATTGCTCGCCTTTCTATCTCCTGCCCAGTTTCAGGCGACTGTTACAACCCCGGTTGGCAAACCCACCACGACCTCGAAATTTCTTTCGCTATCTGGGTCTTGGCCTCACCATTCGTTATTGGCAAATATCTTGCTCAAGCCATCAAAAACAAATCAATTGTCAGCGCTCAATCCATTTCGGCCAATTCAAACACTCCAAATGAATAGCGCCACTCAAAAGTCACCTAACATTACGGTCAAGGCCGTTACAGCCTTCGGCTTCCACTGGACGTCCCGCAAGCGGGCCGCCCCTTACCTAAAACGTTAGGCGCCATCATGAAAGTTGATTCACTTGCTGAGAATCTTTTCTTCACAACCGTCCGAATCGATACGGTCGCGCCAAACGGTGGGAGGGGATCGGGAACTGGCTTTTTATTTGCGCACAAGTTAGGGGAAGAAAAGCACGCCCCATTTCTCGTCACAAACAAGCATGTCGTAGAGGGCATGCAAGCTGGTTCTCTTACCTTTCATCAAAGAAAAGAAGATCAACCGAACCTGGGAGTTGGGTTCCGTCTAGACGTTCAGGAATGGGCGAAATTCTGGTTTGGTCATCCATCACCCGACGTAGACATAGCAATAACACCGTTCTTGCCGCTTGAGGCTCACATCAAGCAGAACAACAACGTCGATCTCTTCTACCGCTACATCACGTCAGACATGCTTCCCACTTCCGAGCAGGATGAGCAATTCGACGCCATCGAATCAGTTACTTTCATCGGCTACCCAAACGGCATCTGGGACAGCAAGAACCTATTGCCCGTCGCGCGTCGCGGTACGACTGCAAGTCCCATGTCCGTCGACTTTGAAGGAACCCCACGCTTCATCATCGACGCTTCGGTCTTTGGGGGCTCCAGTGGTAGCCCGGTGTTCGTTCTCAATCAGGGCATGATCACGGACAAGCGGGGGAACACAACTATTGGCTCACGAGCTCTATTCGTCGGCGTCATAGCCGCCGTGTTCTTCCGAACTCATCTGAACCAAATCATTGCAGTACCGGTACCCACTCAGACTCGGCCAATGGCAGAACAGCAAGAGATGATTGACCTAGGCATCGTGTTCAAGGCCCGAACCGTGGTGGAAACCATCGAAGCCTTCATCAAGGCGAGCGGTGGCGCCTAACCCTTCCATCGAGAGGACGTCGCCCGGCAAGCCGGTCGCCGCCTCTCATGTCAAACGTCAGGCATCGGTAATGAGCCAGTCCGTAATTCTGTGTAAACCAGTCGTTTTCCACCCATCTGTCGAAAGGCAGCTTCAGCCGATGAGCCGGCAGTGGCGATCTCCGTGTAAATGGCAACTCAACCTTCGGAAGCTAACTTTCACTTGATGAGCTTTAGTTAGTGGGTTGATGTGAGCCGCTCACCGCTGGGCTTGCAAGCCGTGCAACTCGCTGATCAGACGTGAAGCAACTGGGTGTGCAAGTGCGTGCAATTACGCAAAAACGATCTTTGGTGATGATAAACCACCTTTGCTCCAGACGATGAGAGGCCGGAAGGAAAGTACGCTGTAGAAAAATCTACCTTGCTGCCGGAAAGAGTGACCGCTGCAAGCCTGCTGGTTACATGGATGCCATGTAGCGACACTGCCAAGTGAGGTGAAGTCGCGCCACATTGGCATAACATCCTCTTTTTGCGCCCCTCAAGTTTTGCAGCCATACATTATGCTTCTACTAGCATGGTCGTTTACACCATCTAGACCGCATTGATTTCCGGCCTGACGTTACGTCAAACTCTCTCACCATCCTAGCCTTGCGGAAGAATCCATGAAGAACATAGCAGAAACGGGTATGACCAATCAGGCCATCGAACAGGTAATCGAGCATGCTGTACAACGTGTGGTAGACCGTGCTGTCGAGGGATGCGTGGAACGGTCACTGGACAAGATAGCTGACAAATTACTGGAAAAGCTCACAGCATCGCTTGCTGAGATGACTCCAGATCAGCGTATTGCGGTTATCGCGGGCTTCATTAAAGCCTCGTCGCAGGCTGGCGACGGAGCAAACGTTGTACGCTCGCAAAAAAGTCCAGCACCCGGTCTATCTGAAGGCATGGACTCTCTAGTTCCTGCTGCTGCCCATGCTTGCCAGGAGGGAAGCGCGGCTAACGTCACTCCGTTGCTTGGACTAGGTAAACGACTGGGGATCAATTACGGAGATGGTCTTGAGTACCAGAGGAATATAAGGGGTGATAACTGACCAAAGAGCAAAGTAAACACCAGCAGTTATTTTCAAGCCACTAATGCCAATTGAATTGGTGATCACATTGCCGCATCTATTGACATGTGTATTCTTTAAAAATCCAGAGAGACCGCCATGAAAGATAGTATTGCAAAAGAACTTCAGCATCTCAGCTCGGAAAAGATTGAGGAACTTTACGCTCGATATCTAGCAGGAGA